>NZ_JBFRER010000144.1:0-18048 GCF_052114405.1 Streptomyces sp. M-16
CCGTGGCTACCGGGGCCGGGGGGCCGCCCCGCGCGGGTCGCCCACGCCCCGGCCCGGGAGCCCCGGTGCACGCGCCCGCTCCCGGGCCGCGCTGCTCGGCTCGGACACCACGCCGCCGCGCTGGTTCCACATCTGCCGGGTGATCCACACGTCCAGCACCGCCCAGGTGGCCACGACCGTCCCGGCTATCCCGCAGATCACCATCGGGAAGGCCAGCCAGGAGCCCGTCACCGCGAGGAAGAAGGTGATCGTGGCCTCGGTCAGGGTCACCGCCACGATCAGCAGCGCCCGCACCGCGGACGCCCGTACCGGGTCCGGCATGCGGCGCCGGCGGGCCGGTTCCTCCACCCACAGCCCCCGCCCCGGCATCCGCGTCGCCGCGCCGTCCTCTTCGTACATCCTCATGGTCCGCTCACTTCCCGCCCCGCGGCCGCCCATGCCCGCCGTGCCCGTCCGCACCCTCGTCCTGTCAGACGTGCGGGACCGCCCGGAGATTCCCGGAACCCGGACGTCCGCACCGTCGACAATGATCGCGGAAGGAAGAATTCCAGCCATCCATCCGATTGCGGGAACCGAGGCCCCAGTGAGTGTCATCTGCCACATATCGGGCCGGACTTGACCGGAAGTATCGGACAACTCGTGATCATCGCCCGGGGGTCAGACCGAAAACGTCCGGACACGCCTTCGAAGGCGCGCCCCGGCAGTAGTAGGCTCACGCCGTTTAAATGACGGAACACCGACCTCCGGCACGGGGGTTGAGCTGGGGGAGGCTGGGGAGGCCATGCGCTTTCGCGGGAAGTCCATCCGCCGGAAGATCGTGGCGTTGCTCTTGGTGCCGCTCGTCTCCCTGACCGCCCTGTGGGGCTTCTCCACGGTCATCACCGGCCGGGAGGCGATCCAGCTCCTCGACGTCGCGTACGTCATCGACAAGGTCGGCTACCCGATCGAGGACGTCGTCCGCGTCATCCAGAAGGAACGCCGCCAGACCCTGGTCGTGATCGGCGACCCCACCGCCGCCGCCGCGACCGCCGAACTCACCAAGAGCCGCGGCGCCACCGACGCCATGGTCCGCGAGATCACCGCGAGCGCCCGCGACCCCAAGGTCGCCGACGAGCTCACCCCGCAGGCCCGCGCCCGGCTGCGCTCCATCCTCGACGCCTTCCACGGCATCGCCGCGCTGCGCAGCTCCGTCGACCGCAGCTCCCTCGCCCCCGGCCAGGCCCTGGAGCTCTACAGCCGGCTCGTCGACCCCTGCTACGAGTTCCTGATGAACCTCCACGCCCTGGAGAACGTGGAGATGGACAAGCAGGGCCGTGCCCTCGTCGGCATCACCCGCGCCCGCGAGACCCTCGCGCGCGAGGACGCGGTCATCGCCGCGTCCCTCGCCGCCCGCAACGTCAGCGCACCCGACGTCCGGCACGTCTCCGACCTCGCCGCCAACCGCGGCCTGCTCTACGAGTTCAACCTCGCGATCCTCCCGGCCGAGGACCGCGTCCTCTTCGAGCGGTACTGGAAGGGCCCGGAGACCAAGGCCCTGCGCGACGCGGAGGAACGGTTCATCGCCGCCGGCGCCGGCAAGAACCCCCGCGCCGTCACCGCCGCCCAGTGGGACGAGGCCGCGGGCAAGGTCCTCGACGACCTCGCCACCATGGGCACCGCCGCGGGCGACCGCTACCAAAAGCGCGTCAAGCCGGTCGCGATCGAAGTCCTCGTCCAGGCCGCCGTCGCGGGCGTCCTCGGCTTCATCGCCCTCGCCGTCTCCCTCGTCCTGTCCGTCCGCATCGGCCGCGACCTCATCCGCGACCTCTCGCAGCTGCGCAAGGACGCCCACGAGGCCTCCGGCGTCCGGCTGCCCAGCGTGATGCGCCGCCTCGCCGCCGGCGAGACCGTCGACGTGGAAACCGAGGCGCCCCGGCTCGAATTCGAGAAGGACGAGGTCGGCCAGGTCGGCCTGGCCCTCAACAGCCTCCAGCGCGCCGCCGTCGAGGCAGCCGTCAAGCAGGCCGAGCTGCGCCGCGGCGTTTCCGAGGTGTTCGTGAACCTCGCCCGCCGCAACCAGGTGCTCCTGCACCGCCAGCTGACCCTCCTCGACACCATGGAACGGCGCACCGAGGACACCGAGGAACTCGCCGACCTCTTCCGCCTCGACCACATGACCACCCGCATGCGCCGCCACGCCGAAGGCCTGGTGATCCTCTCCGGCGCCGCCCCCTCCCGCCAGTGGCGCAAGCCCGTCCAGCTGATGGACGTCGTACGGGCCGCCGTCGCCGAGGTGGAGGACTACGAACGCATCGAGGTCCGCCGGCTGCCGCGCCTGGGCATCGAGGGCCCGGCCGTCGCGGACGTCACCCACCTGATCGCCGAACTCCTGGAGAACGCCACGGTGTTCTCGCCCCCGCACACGGCCGTCCAGGTCCACGGCGAGCGGGTCGCGAACGGTTTCACCCTGGAGATCCACGACCGAGGCCTCGGCATGAACCCCGAGGCGCTCCTGGACGCGAACCTCCGGCTCGCGGAGACCCCCGAGTTCGAGCTCTCCGACACCGACCGCCTCGGCCTCTTCGTCGTCAGCCGCCTCGCCCGCCGCCACGCCGTCAAGGTCGTCCTCCAGACCAGCCCCTACGGAGGCACCACCGCGGTGGTCTTCCTGCCCGCCGAGCTCCTCACCGAGGCCCCCGACACCAACGGCACCGGCATCCGCCTCGACGGCGTCAAGGGCGCCAAGACCGCCCCGGGCCTCCTGAGCGGGCAGGGCGCCAAGGGAGTCAAGGCCGCCGCCCCCAAGCCGTCCGACCGGCCGGTGCACGCCGCCGTCGACCGCACGTCCGCGCCGGCCCGCCCGCTGGCCGCCGGCGTGCTGAACGGACCGGTCGAGCTGGAGGCGCCGCTCGGGGCGCTCGGCCTCGACGGGCCGGACGGCCTCGACGAGCTCACCCCCGGCGTCCCGGGCCTCACCGGTGTCGGCGGGCGCCCGCCCATGGCCTCCCTCGACGACGAGACCCCGCCCGGCGGCATCTCGCGCACCGCGCTGCTGGGGCTGAGCGCCGCGGACCGCCCCCACAGCGACCGGCATCCCGAACGCGGCGCCTGGAAGGGCGACCGGATCGGCGACCGCGGCGCGGACCGCCACCGGGACCGGAGCCGGGACACCGACGCGGAGTCCGGCCGCACCCGCACCCGCGCCACCGGGCGCGAACGGGAGCCGCTGCCCCCCACGGGCCCGGTCCGCCTGGAACGCCCCCACCAGGAACCGGTGCGCCCGGACGGCCCCCGTACGGGCGCGGCCGTCCCGCTGCCCCGGCGACACCCCACCCCGACCCTGGTCGCGGAGCACGGCCGCCGCGTCGAGCCCCGCCCGGCGACCGCCGGTTCCCGCTCCCCGGCCACGACCGGCCCGCTGCCCGGCGCCGACGAGGGCGCGCAGCCGCGTACGTCCCCGTCGGCGCCCGCGTCCGGCCCCGGCGGGCTGCCCCGCCGGGTGCGCCAGGCGAGCCTCGCACCCCAGCTCAAGAACGGCCCGGCCCCCGCCGAGGCCGGGACCGACGCCGACCCGGTGACCGACCGCGACGCGGAGGCCGTGCGCCGGCGCATGTCCGCCCTCCAGCGCGGCTGGACGGCGGGCCGCGACCAGTACGCACAGCAGCAGTCCGAGACCGAGGCCGGCACCCCCGCCGCCAGCGGTCCCGCGCACGAGAACGAAGGGGACGGTCGATGACCGCACCGCAGACCGGAAACGACACCCGGGGCCGCGGCTCCGGCCCGCTCAACTGGCTCCTCGACGAACTCGTCGACAAGGTCGGCAGCATCCGCAAGGCGGTCGTCCTCTCCGGCGACGGCCTGCCCACCGGAAGCTCCAAGGACATCACCCGCGAGGACAGCGAACACCTGGCCGCCGTGGCCTCCGGCTTCCACAGCCTGGCCAAGGGCGTCGGCCGGCACTTCGAGTCCGGCCGGGTCCGCCAGACCGTGGTGGAGCTGGACGAGGCCTTCCTCTTCGTCATGGCGGCGGGCGACGGCAGCTGCCTGGCCGTCCTGTCCGACGCCGACTCCGACGTCGGACAGGTCGCGTACGAGATGACGCTGATGGTCAAGCGCGTCGGCGACCACCTGGCGACCGCCCCGCGCACAGGACTGCCAGCCGGAGGGTGAGTCGGACGGCATGAGCGACCCAGGCCAGGACCGACCCGGCGATCTCCGGGGGACCCAGCCCGACACCGGCCACCCGCACTGGTTCGACGACGACGCGGGTCCCGTCGTACGCCCCTACGCCATGACGCGTGGCCGGACCAGCCACGCCGGGCAGCACCGCCTGGACCTGATCGCCCTCGTCGTCGCGGAAGCGGCGGCCGACGATCCGGTCTGGGACCTGACCCTGTCCCCGGAGCACGCCCACATCCTCGGGCTGTGCCGGGAACGCCCACAGTCGGTGGCGGAACTCGCCGCGGACCTGGACCTCGCCATCGGCGTGGTCCGGGTCCTGATCGGCGACCTCGTCCACGACGAACTGGTCCACGTGACCAGGCCGGTGCCCCCGGCCGAACTGCCTGATGAATCCATTCTGCGTGAGGTGATCGATGGCCTTCGGGCGCTCTAGCCGCACCGGCGCGATGCATGCCGTGTCGCCGGTCGAGCCGCTGACCCTGAAGATCCTGGTCGCGGGCGGTTTCGGGGTGGGCAAGACCACCCTGGTCAGTGCTGTGAGCGAGATCCGTCCGCTGCGGACGGAGGAACGCCTGTCCGAACCGGGCGCCGCCGTCGACGACATCGACGGGGTGGAGGGGAAGAGCACCACCACCGTGGCGATGGACTTCGGCCGCATCACCCTGCGCGAGGACCTGGTGCTCTACCTCTTCGGCACGCCGGGCCAGGACCGTTTCTGGTTCCTGTGGGACGAGCTGGCACAGGGCTCACTCGGCTCGGTGGTGCTGGCCGACACCCGCCGCCTCGCCGACTGCTTCGCCGCCATCGACTACTTCGAGCGGCGCGGGATCCCCTTCGTCGTCGCGGTCAACTGCTTCGACGGCGCCGAGCGCCATCCCGTGGTCACCGTCCGCGAGGCGCTCGACCTCGATCCGGAGGTGCCGGTCCTGCTCTGCGACGCCAGGGACCGGGAATCGGTCAAGGACGTCCTCGTGGGCGTCGTCGAACACGCCATGTCCCTGGCCCGGTCCCGCCGCAGGAGCCTGAGCGCAGGGGCCTGAACTTCGGGACCTGAGCGCCCTGGGCCCGAGCGCCCTCGGCTTGAGTCCGGGGCCCGAGCTCCCTCCGGACGCGCCCGCGCGTCATGGAGGCGGCCCGTACCCCCGCCGACTGGGGTACGGGCCGCAGCTCTCATGGGGGGATCCGGGGCTCCCGCTCGCGGCGCGGGACCGTGGACAGAGTGTGAACCCGCCACCGGGGGCCGTCAAGGACCCCGACAACACACCCAGTTCACGGCCCCCGCCGCCTTCCCGCCGCCCTCCCCCCCGCCCCCTCAGCGCACCGCCACGACGGCCGAACCATGGCCGAACAGCCCCTGGTTGGCGGTGATCCCGGCCCGCGCGCCCGGCACCTGCCGCGCCCCGGCCGTACCCCGCAGCTGCCACGTGAGCTCGCACACCTGGGCGATGGCCTGCGCCGGCACCGCCTCCCCGAAGGAGGCCAGCCCACCGCTCGGGTTGACCGGAACCCGCCCGCCGAGCGCGGTCGCCCCCTCCCGCAGGAGCTTGACCGCCTCGCCCTCGCCGCACAGGCCGATGTCCTCGTACCAGTCCAGTTCGAGCGCGGTCGACAGGTCGTACACCTCGGCCAGCGACAGGTCACCCGGCCCCAGCCCCGCCTCCTCGTAGGCGGCGCGCGCGATCGACGCCCGGAAGGAGCCGGCGGCGGGCGCCACCGCCACCGCCGAGTCGGTCGCGATGTCCGGCAGGTCCAGCACGGTACGCGGATACGTGGGCGTCACCGTGGACACCGCCCGGATCCGCACCGGGTCCGCCGCCCCCCGCGCCCGCGCGAACTCCATGCTGCTCAGCACCAGGGCCGCGCCCCCGTCCGAGGTGGCGCAGATGTCCAGCAGCCGCAGCGGATCGGCCACCACCGCCGAGGCCGCCACCTCCCCGGCGGTCACCGCCTTGCGGTAGCGGGCGTTCGGGTTGAGCGCCCCCGCGGCCGCGTTCTTCACCTTGACCTGCGCGAAGTCCTCACCGGTGTCCCCGTACAGGGCCATGCGGCGGCGGGCGTAGAGCGCGAAGTACGCCGGGTTCACGGCCCCCAGGATCCGGAACCGCAGCCAGTCCGGGTCGTCGGGCCGCTCGCCACCGGCCGGGGCGAAGAAGCCCTTCGGGGCCGCGTCGGCGCCCACCACCAGCACCACGTCCGCCAGCCCCGCCAGGATCTGCGCCCGGGCCGCCCCGATGGCCTGGGCCCCCGAGGCGCAGGCCGCGTACACGCTGGTCACCCGGGCGCCCTGCCAGCCGAGGGCCCGCGCGAAGGTGGCCCCGGCGACGTAGCCCGGATATCCGGAGCGCACGGTGTCGGCCCCGACGACGGAATCGACGTCGGTCCACTCCAGCCCGGCGTCGACGAGCGCGGCCCGGGCGGCGGCCCGTCCGTACTCCACGAAGCCGCGCCCCCATTTGCCCCAGGGGTGCATGCCGGCCCCCAGGACGGCCACCTCGCCGCGCACCGGAGCCCCGCCTGGCCCGTCCCCGCCCGCCCGGTCCCCGCTCACGAGGCCCCTCCCACCGGCTTGAACTGCCAGGTCAGCCAGGTGGTCGCGGCGTCCTCGTGCAGGACGCCGCCCACCACCTCGACCTCCATGCCGACCTCCAGGTCCGCCACCGTCACCCCGGGAGCCCCTTGCCCGAGCACGACCATCCCCTCGGCCTCCAGCTCCACCGCGACGAGGGTGTACGGCTCCCAGGGCGCGGCCGGATCGGACACGTACGGTGCGGGCGGCCGGTAGCGGCCGTCGGTGTAGGACCAGACCCGGCCGCGCGGCGACAGCGGGACCTCGGCGAGCTCGCCGCCGGGGCAGTGCGGATTGCGGCAGTGGGCGTCCTCGCGCGGGAAGAACACCGCGGTGCAGGCGGAGCACCGGGTGCCGAGCAGGCGGAAGCCGCCCTCCGCGTCCGCCTCCGTGAACCATCCCTGCACGACGGGTGTGCGTGTGCGTTCCAAGACCCCTCCCGGACAGCATCATCTGACGAAGCGTCAGAAGTCTGCCACGGCGGGCGCCGGGGGTCACCGGTTCTCGGCGAGCCACTTCCGCGCGATCATGTCCAGCTCCGCGTCCCGCCCGGCCAGCATCATCCGGATCATCTGCGCGTCCCCCCGCAGCGACCAGGCCGGATGCCCGAAGGTGGCCGGGTTGTTCCCCTCGATCAGGAAGTGCGCGGGCCACGCGGCCCCGTACCCGATCACGGGCAGTGCGGCCAGGTACCGCCGACGCCCGCGCGCCACCCCGTACACGGTCAGCGCCAGCCCGGACAGCGTCCCGCAGAGGTGTACCCACCGCGTGGCGGCCCGGGAGTGCATGGCGACGTAGTACGGCCAGAACTCCTCGTACGATCCGAAAGTCATACGGGCACGCTACTCAGGGCCGCCCGGCGGCGACAGACACCGGAACGTCGAAAGCCGTGTCCGGGAAGGCCTCGGGCCGCAGCGTGAAGTGCCACCACTCCTCGGGCAGGTTCACGAACCCCTGTGCCCCCAGCACCCGCTCCAGCAGCCGCCGGTTCGCCCGCGCAGCCGCCGTGACCTCCGGGGAGTCCGTGTGCGAGGCCGGACCGAAGAAGTCGAAGGACGTCCCCATGTCCACCTCCCGGCGGGCGGGCAGCGCGACCAGCGTCACGTCGACCGTACTCCCGCGACTGTGCGCCGACTTCGCCGCGATGTACCCCTCAGGGATCAGGCGGCCCTTGTCCACCTGCGGGTAGTACTCCGCCTTCGCCGCCGGATCGTCCGGCTCCCCGGCCCAGCGCACGAACCGGTCCACCGCCCGCTGCGGCCGGTAGCAGTCGTACACCTTCAACGCGTAGCCGCCGCGCAGCAGTTCCCGCTGCGCCCGGCGCAGGGCCTCGGCGGCCGGCCGGGCCAGCAGGCACACCGGCTCCGCGTAGCCGTCCACGACCGCACCCGTGAAGTTCCGCGGGCCCGCGTACCGCATGTCCTCACCGATGCCCGGATCCACGTCCCGCAACGCCACGAACCCCGCGAGCCGGCCCTGCGCGCCCGCGGGCACCGCCAGCCCGGCCAGCACCGCGGCGACCACCAGCATCCTCATGCCCTTGGAATACCATCGCCGCATGCCGGCACAGCTGAAGGACTCGCACTGCTCCACCTGCGGAGCCCGGTTCGACACCGCGCTCTGGCCCCGGACGTGCGCCGCCTGCGGCGCCGTCACCTACCGGAACCCGCTCCCGGTCGCGATCGCCCTGCTCCCCGTCGAGGACGCCTCCGGCACCGGGCTGGTGGTCATCACCCGCACCATCGAACCCGCCCTCGGCGGCGTCGCCCTGCCCGGAGGGTTCGTGGACTTCGGCGAGGACTGGCGGAAGGCGGTCGTCCGCGAACTCCGCGAGGAGACCGGCATCGAGGCCCCGGCCGGCGAGGTCGCCCTGGCCGACGTCCTCAGCTCCCCGGCCGGCCACCTGCTCGTCTTCGGCCTCCTGCCGCCCCGCCCGATATCCGCCCTGCCGCCCTCGGCCGCCACCGACGAGACGACGGGCTGGCACGTCCTGCGCGAACCGGCCGAACTGGCCTTCCCGCTCCACACCCGGGCGGCGGCCGCCTGGTTCGCGGGCCGCTACGCCTAGCCGGCCCGCCTCTTCCGGATCCTGCCTGGCCCGCCGCCGCCCGGCACCGCACCTCGCCGCGTCGGCGGGGCACCCGAATACGTCCACCACGAGGGCGCCCCGCCAACACGCCGATGCACGGCACCGGACGACGCGGGCCCGACCGGCAAGATCCGGACGGGACGGCCCAGGCCGTCTCGTCCGGCCCGCCGCGCGGCCGGCGCGCAGGGGCCCTACACGGGCAGGTCCATCACCAGCGACGCCAGCGTCACCACGCCCACCACCGTGCCGGCGACGACCGCACCCCGCGCCCACAGCGCCCGCGCCGGAACGGGCCGTGCCCGCAGGTACGCCCCCGCCAGCAGCGGGAGCACCGCACTCAGTGCCGTCCAGGCCCAGACGTGCCCGAAGCCCGGCAGGGCCTGCGGCCCGGTCCCGAGCCACCGGTGGACGAGCAGGGCGGGCGGCACCGACAGCGCGGCCACCAGGACCGCGACCGCGACCGGCTCCGGCCACGCGCTCAGCCGGGCCGTCCAACGGCCCAGCACCGCGAGGGGTTTGACGAACAGCAGCCCGTGCAGGAACCCCGCCGCGACGGCGGCCACCGCCGTCAGCCCGAGCTCCGCGAACGACCCGCCCGAGGGCTGCCCGGTGACCAGGAGGAGCGCCCACACCGTGACCAGCTGCCAGGCGCCGACCACCTCCGCACCCGGCGCCAGGTCCCGTCTGCGCACCCCGCCCGGCAGGCGTCGGTTCGCTGCGTGGGGCCGCGTCGTGGTGCCGGCTAAGACCATCACTGACTCCCTGTCCGATCGGGGCGGCACGCCCGCCGCCGCCCCACAGGCTGTCCCGCCGGCCTATAGCGCCGCTATACCGTTTCAGGCACCGCTCGCCCGCCCGACGGGCCGTCGCCCGCCGCGCCTCACAGCCCTCACAGCCCTCAAAGCCCCCGCAGCTCGACGCCGCGCACCGTCGCGCCCGCCTCGTCCTCCACCACCACCGCGTCCCCGGCCCACCGCACGGTGTACCGCTCGACCTCGCCCGCCTCGAACCCCGGGCCCGGGTCACGGATGACCACCCCGCCGCCCGTCCGGCCCCGGGCCGGGGCCCACGCCTCCAGCCCCACCGTCCCGTCCCGGCGCCGTACCGGCAGCACCGCCCCCGCCCGCGCCAGCACCGGCGTCCGTCCCGGCGGGGCGTCCAGCAGCACCTGCGCGGGCCCCTCGTGCGCGGCCCCCGTGGCGGTGTCGTACCACCGCCCGCGCGGCAACCGCACCGCCCGCCGGTCCGCCCCGCACTCCAGGACCGGCGCCACCAGCAGCGCGTCCCCCAGCAGGAACGCGTCCTCGCAGTCCCGCAGCACCCGGTCCTCCGGCGCCCCCCACCACAGCGGCCGCACGTACGGGGCCCCGGTCCGCCGCGCCAGGTGGGCCAGCGTCACGAAGTACGGCCGCAGCCGCTCCCGCTCCGCCAGCACCTCCGCGGCCCGCTCCGCCACCTCCGGCCCGAACTCCCACGGCTCGCGCCGGCCCGCCCAGATCGCCGAGTGCGTCCGGAACAGCGGCAGGTACGCCCCCAGTTGCAGCCACCGCAGGTACAGCTCCGGCGACGGCGACCCCCCGAAGCCGCCCACGTCGGGCCCCGAGTACGGCACCCCGCACAGCCCGAGGCCCAGCACCAGCGCCAGCGAGGCCCGCAGCCCGTCCCAGCCGGACTCCACGTCTCCGGACCAGGTGCCCCCGTAGCGCTGCATCCCCGCCCACCCCGACCGGGAGAACAGGAACGGCCGTTCCGCCGGCCGCAGCCGCACCAGGCCCTCCCACCCGGCCCGCGCCATCGACAGCCCGTACACGTTGTGCCCGGCCCGGTGGTCCCCGCCCGCCCCCTCCAGCACGTGCCGGGCCGACCGCGGCAGCGTCGCGTCCCCCCACGGCGCGAACGAGACCGGCTCGTTCATGTCGTGCCAGAACCCGGCGAAGCCCTGAGCGAGCCGCTCCCCGTACAGCCCGCCCCACCACTCCCGCACCGCCGGATCCGTGAAGTCCGGATAGGCGCACTCGCCCGGCCAGACCTCCCCCCGCACCTCCCGGCCCCGCGCGTCCCGTACGAACGCCCCGTGGTCACCGACCGCCAGCCCCGCGGCGTGCACCGCGTCCCCCGCCTTCACCGCCGGATCCACGATCGACACCAGCCGCACCCCCCGCTCCGCCAGCTCCGCCGCCAGCCCCGGCAGGTCCGGGAACGCCTCCCGGTCCACCGTGAACACCCGGTGCGCGTCGTAGTGGTCGATGTCCAGGTGCACGGCCGACAGCGCCAGCCCCCGCTCCGCGTACCCGTCCACCACCCGCCGGACCTCCGCCGCGCTCCCGAACCCCCAGCGCGCGTGCTGGTACCCCAGGGCCCACTCGGGCGGCACCGCCGCCGCGCCCGTCAGGCCCGCCCACCCCTGGAGCACCCGCGCCGGCGTCCCCACCAGCACCCAGCACCGCGCCGGGCCGCCCTCCAGACGCAGCTCGCTGGCCCCCGGCCGGTCCGGGCCCGAACCGGCCCCCTCCTCGCCGCCGCGCAGCCCCACCCGCCCGTCCCAGGTGTTGTCGTAGAACGCCAGGTGCGTCCCGGCGTCCGCGACCACCACCTGCACCGGCATCGTGATGTACAGCGGATCGGTGTCCGGCCCGAACCCGCCCTTCGGATCCGTGTTCCACAGCCGGTACTCCCCGTCCCGCAGCCGCGGGCCCCGCGCCCGCCCGCCCAGCCCGAAGAACCGCGCGTCCGCCGGCACCTCCGCCCGCTGCAGCCACCGGGACCCGCCCTCGGCGGGCCCCGTCACCGGATCCCACCAGCGCGGCGGCAGCTCCCGCCGCAGCACCGCCCCGCCCGGGGTCCGCACCTCCACCGCCCCGTGCCGGGACACCGCCACCGTCACCCGCTCCGACACCACCCGCCAGCCGCCGCTCGTGTCCGGCTCCAGCACCGCCCGCGGATCGGGCTCCGGGCCGCCGCCCACCACCGCGTAGGAGGGCGTGGGCTCGGCCCCGTCCCAGCCCCAGAACACCGCCCCGCCCACGGTCACCCGTACCAGCAGCTCGGACCGCGCGAACCGGAGCACGCCCCCGCCCGGCCGCGCCTGCGTCCCCGTCAGCAGCCCCGGCACCCGGGCCCGTTCCGCACCCCGGCGCGGGAGCCCCTCCGCGTCCGCCCGCCGGTGGCTCCAGGCCGAGCGCCAGGCCCGGCGCCCGCGCGCCGTACCGATCTCTTTCACCGCACGCACCAGATCACGACCGTCCATGCCGCTCACCCTGCCACCGGCCCCCCGGCCCGCGGGAGGCGTTCAGCTGCCGTTCACCCGGAAAACGATCACACCCGACCGCCCGGGACAGCTCTGGTGCGGATGTCGATCACATGGCATGGTCCCTGTGAGCCGCCGCGCACACACCCGCGCAGCGGTGGCACCGTACGCACACGAAGCGCGATCCACAGACTTGACCGGGAGCCGACCCATGACCTCAGCCACCCAGCCGGAACCCCTCTGGTCCCCGAGCCCCGACCGGATCGCCGCAGCCCGCGTCACCGCCTTCCAGGCCTGGGCCGCGGACCGCTTCGGCGCACCCGCCGACGGCGGCTACCCGGCCCTGCAGCGCTGGTCCGTCGACGAGCTCGACACCTTCTGGCAGGCCGTCGCCGAGTGGTTCGAGATCCGCTTCACCACCCCCTACGAATCCGTCCTCGCGGACCGCACCATGCCCGGCGCCCGCTGGTTCACGGGATCCACCCTCAACTACGCCGAGCACGCCCTGCGCGCCGCCGAGGACCCGGCCCGCGCCGCGGACCCCGCCCTGCTCCACGTCGACGAGACCCACGAACCCACCCCCGTCACCTGGGCGGAACTGCGCCGCCAGGTCGGCTCGCTCGCCGCCGAACTGCGCGCCCTCGGCGTCCGCCCCGGCGACCGGGTCAGCGGCTACCTCCCCAACATCCCCGAAGCCGTCGTCGCCCTCCTCGCCACCGCCGCCGTCGGCGGCGTCTGGACCTCCTGCGCCCCCGACTTCGGCGCCCGCAGCGTCCTCGACCGCTTCGAGCAGGTCGAGCCGGTCGTCCTGTTCGCCGTCGACGGCTACCGCTACGGCGGCAAGGAGCACGACCGCCGCGAGACCGTCGCCGAACTGCGCGACGGGCTCCCCTCGCTGCGCGCCGTCGTCCACATCCCGCTGCTGGGCACCCCCGCTCCCGAGGGGACCCGCCCCTGGCCGGAGCTGACCTCCGCCGACACCGAGCCCGTCTTCGAGCCGGTCCCCTTCGACCACCCGCTGTGGATCCTCTACTCCTCCGGCACCACCGGCGCCCCCAAGGCGATCGTGCAGTCCCAGGGCGGCATCCTCCTGGAGCACCTCAAGCAGCTCGGCCTGCACTGCGACCTCGGCCCCGAGGACCGGTTCTTCTGGTTCACCTCCACCGGCTGGATGATGTGGAACTTCCTCGTCTCCGGCCTGCTGACGGGCACCACCGTCGTCCTCTACGACGGCAGCCCCGGCTACCCCGACACCGGCGCCCAGTGGCGGATCGCCGAGCGCACCGGCGCCACCCTCTACGGCACCTCCGCCGCCTACGTCATGGCCTGCCGCAAGGCCGAGGTCCACCCCTCCCGGGACTTCGACCTCTCCGCCGTGAAGTGCGTCGCCACCACCGGCTCCCCGCTCCCGCCCGACGGCTTCCGCTGGCTCCACGACGAAGTGGCCGAGGACCTCTGGATCGCCTCCGTCAGCGGCGGCACCGACGTGTGCAGCTGCTTCGCCGGCGCCGTACCCACCCTCCCGGTCCACATCGGCGAACTCCAGGCCGCCTGCCTCGGTACGGACCTCCAGGCGTGGGACCCCGCGGGCAAGCCGCTCACCGGCGAGGTCGGCGAACTCGTCGTCACGGCCCCCATGCCGTCCATGCCGATCCACTTCTGGAACGACCCCGACGGCAGCCGCTACCGCGACAGCTACTTCGAGATGTTCCCCGGCGTCTGGCGCCACGGGGACTGGATCACGATCACCGACCACGGCTCTGTCGTCATCCACGGCCGCTCCGACTCCACCCTCAACCGGCAGGGCGTCCGGATGGGCTCGGCCGACATCTACGAGGCCGTCGAACGCCTCCCCGAGATCAAGGAGTCCCTGGTCATCGGCCTGGAGGAGCCCAACGGCGGCTACTGGATGCCGCTCTTCGTCCACCTCGCCCCCGGTGCCGTCCTCGACGACGCGCTGCGCAAGAAGATCGCCGCCACCATCCGGGAGCAGCTCTCCCCGCGCCACGTCCCCGACGAGGTCATCGAGGTCCCGGCCGTCCCGCACACCCTGACCGGCAAGCGCATCGAGGTCCCCGTCAAGCGGCTCCTCCAGGGCACCCCCCTGGAGAAGGCCGTCAACCCGGGCTCTGTCGACAACCCGGACCTGCTCGCCTTCTACGAGGAGCTGGCCCGCACCCGCACGTGACTGTCAGTGCCCGCGATTACTCTGAGTGAGCAAGCCGTCGCACCACTCAGGGGGAACCATGAAGGGCACACCGGACACCTCGCGCACCACCCGTGACATCAACGGCACGCTGCGCCGCGAGGTCCCCAGCACCGTCGGCCTCCTCGCCGACCCCGGGGACTTCGCGGCCATGCGCGACTACCGCAGCTTCTGCTTCGACCACCACGACGCCTACGCCGACTACCTCCGCCACGTCGACGCCCTGCTCCGCACCCTCGCCGCCGAGGGCGTCCACACCACCGTCGCCCTCTTCGATCCCGAGGAGTACGCCGACTACTGCGCCGAGCACGGCCTCGACCCGGACACCGCCGCGGCCCGCACCCGCTTCACCGCCGGACTCGGCGGCCCCGGAGGCCTGCCCTACACCGGCCAGCCCGTCGAGGAACTGGTCCCCCTCCTGGTCGACGCCTCCCTCCGGCAGGCGACCAGGGAGTACGCGGGCATGCTCCTCGCCCGCGCCGGAGAATGCGCCGACTGCGGCACCGACATCGGCCGCGCCTCCTTCGAACGGGCCACCGAAATCCTCCGGCGGCTCCTCGCCGTGGCCGGCCCCGGCCACCACCACCTCGTCTGCAGCGTCCCGGCCCCGGACGAACAGCTCCTCGCCGTCCTCCACGCCGAAACACCCGACGACCCCTGCGGCCCACCCCGGATCGAAGGCCCCGAAGGCCTCGAATTCGCGACCGTCCTCGCCGCCGGCCTCGCCCTCGGCGCCGCCGGGGGACTGGTGCTCCGCAGCACCACCGAGGGCTTCCGCGACCGGGTCCACGGCTGGCGCCTCGACCGGGGGCGCCTGATCGCCCTCAACGCCGCCTCGGTCTTCGACGCCTACTGCACCGACGCCGACACCGGCGAGCCCGTGGCACCCGAACCGGGCGTCGAATACTGCCCGGGCTACGAGGTGGACCTCCCCGACCCCCACCACTGACCGGCCCCGCACACGACCGAGGGGCCCCCGCCACCGGCGAAGGCCCCTCGATCGATCACACGCACCACGGCTACTCGCCGGACAGCACCGCCTGGGCGGCCGCCCGGGCCTCATCCGCGCTGTCCGTCGCACGCGCGGCCGCGGCCGCGCGCTCGCACTGCGCGAGCGTGTACTTGGCGAGCGTCGCCCGCACGTACGGAATCGAAGCGGCACCCATGGAGAGGGAGGTGACGCCCAGACCCGTCAGCACACAGGCCAGCAGCGGATCCGAAGCGGCCTCACCACACACACCACAGCTCTTGCCCTCCGCCCTTGCGGCCTCGGCCGACATGGCGATCAGGTCGAGCAGCGCCGGCTGCCACGGATCCTGGAGCCGCGACACCGCACCCACCTGACGGTCGGCGGCGAAGGCGTACTGCGCGAGGTCGTTCGTACCCAGCGACAGGAACTCGACCTCCTGCAGGATCGAGCGCGCCCGCAGCGCGGCGGAGGGGATCTCCACCATCGYACCGAACTTCGCCCGCAGACCGGCCTCGCGGCAGGCGTCGGCGAAGGCCTTGGCATCGAGCCGGTCGGCCACCATCGGGGCCATGACCTCCAGGTACACCGGAAGGCCCTCGGCCGCCTTGGCCAGCGCGGTCAGCTGCGTGCGCAGCACGTCCGGGTGGTCCAGCAGGGTGCGCAGACCCCGCACCCCCAGGGCCGGGTTCGGCTCGTCGCCCGGCGTCAGGAAGTCCAGCGGCTTGTCGGCACCGGCGTCCAGCACCCGCACCACCACACGGCCCTCGGGGAAGGCCTCCAGCACCTTGCGGTACGACTCGATCTGCTTCTCCTCGGACGGCGCCTTCTTGCTGTCGTCCAGGAACAGGAACTCGGTGCGGAACAGACCCACGCCCTCGGCCCCGGCCTCCACGGCCGCCGGCACGTCCGCCGGACCGCCGACGTTGGCCAGCAGCGGCACCTTGTGACCGTCCGAGGTCGCGCCCGGACCGGAGGAGGCGGCCAGCGCCGCCTTCCGCTCGGCGGCCGCGGCCTCCAGCTCGGCCCGCTTCTCCGCGGTCGGCTCGACGAACAGGTCACCCGTGCTGCCGTCGACCGCGATGACCGTGCCCTCGGCGATCTCACCGGCACCGGGCAGCGCCACGATCGCCGGCACGCCCAGCGCACGCGCCAGGATCGCGCTGTGGCTCGTCGGCCCGCCCTCCTCGGTCACGAAACCGAGGACCAGCGCCGGGTCGAGCAGAGCGGTGTCGGCGGGCGCCAGGTCCCGGGCGATGAGCACGTACGGCTCGTCGCTGTCCGGCACGCCCGGCATCGGAACGCCCAGCAGGCGCGCCACGATGCGGTTGCGCACGTCGTCCAGGTCGGCCACCCGCCCGGCCATGTACTCGCCGGCCCCCGCGAGCAGGTCGCGGTAGGAGGCGAACGCGTCGTAGATACCGCGCTCGGCCGTGCTGCCGACGGCGATCCGCCGGTCCACGTCCGCCATCAGCTCGGGGTCCGTGGCGATCATCGCCTGGGCCTCCAGCACGTGCTGAGCCTCGCCACCGGCCAGCTGGCCGCGCGCGATCAGGTCGGCCGATACAGCCTCCACGGCCTGACGGGCGCGCCCCTGTTCGCGCCCCGCCTCGTCCGCGGTGATCTGCTTGGCCGGCGGTTCGAGAACCGCCGTGCCCATGTGCCGAACCTCGCCGATCGCCACACCGTGGCTCACGCCGACGCCTCGCAGCGTTGTCTCCATTTCACCCGTCTCCGATTGAGCGGCGGGCCCAGCCGCCGCGGTGGATGTCCGACTCGCCCGTACGGGCGGACGCGTCACTGCCAGCCGAAAAGGACGTCGTCGGCCTTGACGTCCCCGGACTCGACGACGTCGGAGAGGGAGTCGGCGGTCGCTTCGAGCGCCACGACCGGGCAGACCGGGGACTTGCCGGCGGCCTCGACGGCGGCGGGGTTCCAGCGGATGACCGCCTGGCCGCGCGTGACGGTGTCGCCCTTGTTCACGAGCAGCTCGAAGCCCTCGCCGTTGAGCTGGACGGTGTCGATCCCGAGGTGCGTGAGCACACCGTGGCCCTCATCGTCGACTACCACGTACGCGTGCGGGTGCAGAGAGACGATCACACCGTCCACGGGGGCCACCGCCTCCGACGGCTCGCGCACGGGATCAATAGCGGTGCCCGGTCCCACCATCGCGCCGGAGAACACCGGATCGGGCACTGCCGCGAGTCCGATGGCACGCCCGGCAAGTGGGGACGTCACGCTGGTCATGGGGGCCTCCCAGGGGTGGGGCTTCTTCGTGTCGCCGTCACTACCTGTCGCGAACGGCGTACTCTCGGAAGGATATGTCACAGGATGTTCGGGTTCGCCCGATGCTGGTCCCGATCCGGGCTGGCCCTTCGGCACGGAGACTAGTGGACTAGACCGGTGGACTAGACCATACGCGTGAATCGATTTGCTTGGGCACCACGGGGCCTGTACTGTCGTGACTCCCGCCAGGACGTGTCGTGTGAACTTCTCGCGAACAACCGATGGACGGGACTCCTCCTCAAGCAGTGCAACTCTCAATCTCCATACTTTCCGCGCGCCCTTTCGGCAAACGGACGGTGGTCGGAGAGGCAGAAATCCACTGCTAGAGTTTGGATCGCCGGAAAGGGAAAGCGCGAAAGCGCAGAACCTCGAAAGCRCCGAGGAAAATCGGACACGAAAGAGTCTGATAGAGTCGGAAACGCAAGAACACAGAACGAAAGCCCGGAGGAAAGCCCGMGAGGGTGAGTACAAAGGAAGCGTCCGTTCCTTGAGAACTCAACAGCGTGCCAAAAATCAACGCCAGAAG
>NZ_JBFRER010000145.1:0-17972 GCF_052114405.1 Streptomyces sp. M-16
GCGGACCGCCCGGGAGTGGGTGGCGAGGTCGTGGCCGTCGATGCGGATCTCGCCGGCGTCCGCGCCGATGAGGGTGGAGAGGATCTTCACGGCGGTGGTCTTGCCGGCGCCGTTCGGTCCGAGCAGGGCGAAGACGGTGCCGGCCGGGAYGKSCAGGTCGATGCCGTCCAGGACGGTCTTGTCGCCGTAGGACTTGCGCAGCCCGTTCGCCGCGATGGCCAGGTCGGTCATGAGAGGGGCTCCCTTTCGAGGCTGCGGGTCAGAGGCTGCGGGCGGTGATGTCGCCGTAGGAGGTGGTGGCGTGGATGTCGAGGGCGGCGTGGGCGCCGTCGGCGTTGCTGAGGGTGTTGTGGATGCGGCCGTAGGCGGTGCCGGCGTCGAGGGTGGCGGAGGTTCCGCGGGCGGCGCCGACGGTGATGTCGCCGTGCTCGGTGCGCAGTTCGACGGTGCCGCGGCGGGCCTCGGTGATGCGGAGGTCGCCCTGGCGGGTGCTGATCCGGGCGGGCCCGGTGAGGCGGCCGACGGTGATGTCGCCGGCCTGGACGGTGAGGCGGGTGCTCGCGCTCTCGTCGAGCTTGACGGTGGCCTGGGCGGCCTCGAAGGTCACGTCGCCGAGGCGTCCGACGCCGCGGAGTTCGGCGGCGGCGGCCTTCGCCTCGACGTGGGAGCCGGCGGGGAGCTGGATGGTCAGCTCGACGGATCCGGAGTTGCCGAGCAGCCGGTTCTTGGCCGGTGCGGCGGCGACGTGCAGGACGCCGTCGCGGAATGCGACGGTGATCTGCTCGGCGGCCTTGACGTCGCGGCCCTTGGTGGCGTTCGCGGGCCGGACCTCGACGGTGGTGTCGCTCCGGTCGGCGGCGATCAGCCGGATGTGTCCCGCGGGGATGTCGAGGACGGCGGCGACCGGGGTGGGGGTGGCGAACTTCTGCACGATGTTTTCCTTCGGCTCGTTTTTTCCGATGACCGAAAGCTACGTTGCGTTCATAGAACGAGCAACAGACTCGTTGCGCTGAATCTGCATTTATGCAGGTAGAGAGCCTCAAATCGTTGCAACGGCCCTGAATTTAATGCAACAGTCATCGCTCGGCTCGTTGCAATGGATTGGGCGTGAACGCTATTCGAGGCACGGCTGACAAGATCGCCCCGTCCGTCGCCGCGTGACGGACCCGACCGCCCAGGAGAACCGGATGACCACCTTCGTCCTCATACCCGGCGCATGGCACGGCGCGTGGACCTTCGAACCGCTCGCACGGCAGCTGCGCGCCCACGGCCACCAGGCGTTCCCGCTGACCCTGACCGGGGTGGGCGACCGCAAGCACCTGATCGGCTCCTCGGTGAACCTCGACACCCACATCCAGGACGTGGTCGGCGTCCTCGCCGAGCAGCAGGTCACCGACGCCGTCCTGGTCGGGCACAGTTACGGCGGCATGGTCATCACCGGCGCCGCCGACCGCGCCCCGGAGCGGGTCGCGGGCCTGGTCTACGTCGACGCGATGGTGCCCGCCGACGGGGACTCCTGCTGGTCCCTGGTAGGCGAGCAGGAGCGCGGCTGGTACCTGAACGGCGTCGGCGAGACGGGCTACGCGTGCGCCCCGCTGCCGTTCTTCGACCCGCGGGCCACCCCGCACCCGCTGGCCTCCCTGCTCCAGGCGGTCCGCCTGGAGGGCGGGCTCGACCGGTTCCGCAGCCGGGACTACGTCTACGCCACCGGCTGGGACGGCGCCTCCCCCTTCACCGGGACCTACGACCGCCTCCGCGCGGACCCCTCCTGGCGTACGCACGCACTCGCGTCGGGCCACAACGTGATGCGGGACGCCCCCGAGGACCTGCTGAAGGTGCTGCTGGAGGCCGCCCGGGGCTGAGCCCTGACGTTCCGGGGCCGGGCGGCGCCCGCGCCCCGGCCCCGGAACGTCGGGGGCGCCCGGCTCAGGCCGTGGTGCGGCTCACCGGGATCCACAGCTGCGCTTCGGACCATGTCGGGTCGTCCTGCGACGGCCGGGTGCGCAGGATCTCCGGCCCCGGGCGGTACTCGTACGGGTTGGACGGGATCCACTGGGCGGCCACGTCACCCCACATCTGCTGCAGCGCCTGCGGGAACGGCCCGGAGTTCTCGAACACGGCCCAGGTGCCCGCCGGGCACTCCAGTACGTCGAGGTCCTCGGGCAACTCGGCGGCAGAGGACACCACCGCGTGGTAGTAGTCGAGTTCGCTCCCCTCCTCGAAGCCGTCCGACTGACGCACGGTCGCCGACACCACGCCCTCCGGGTCCTGGTCCGAGAGGCCGGCGATCCGCAGCATCGCCTCCGGCGGGATGCTCTGGATGTGCTCGGCGATGTGCGGGTTGACCCCCTGGTAGATCAGCGGGACGCGGGCCTTCTTGCCCACGACCCGGAACGCTTCCTTCTCCACGATCCGGTACCGCATGGTGCTGTTCCCTTCGACGGTGAGGCGGAAGGACAGCCGGGGCTGCGAGTTCAGAGCCGCGCCGGTACGCCTGGCCTCGCCGGGACCGACGCCGTGCACGGCACGGAACGCCCGGGCGAAGGCCTCCCCCGAGGTGTAGCCGTAACGGATCGCGATCTCCAGCAAGGTCGGTTCCCCTGCCAGCACTTCGGCCGCCGCGACGGTGAGCCGGCGGCGTCGGACGTACTCCGACAGCGGCATCCCCGCCAGTGACGAGAACAGCCGCCGGAAGTGGTACTCCGACGTGACCGTGATCCGGGCGAGCGCGGACACCTCGACGTGCCGGTCGAGGTGACCCTCGATGTGCTCCATGGCCTCGTTCAGCCGATCCAGCAACCCCGGCCTCCTTCCCTTTCGCCCACCACGCTAGGAAGGAACAAGCCTGCCGCACCCGACATCCTGTGCCCGCTCCGGTCGGGTGCGGGCATCGCCGGCCGGCCCGTCGCGGAGCCGCCGTCCCCCGCCACCCTCCCCCGCCACCGGCCCCGGCTCCCCGGGCCCGCTCGCCGGGGGAAGCCGTGCCGGGCCTCGGGGAAGCCGTGCCGGGGTTCAGGGGGCGGCGGCCGTGACGGACTCCAGGAACGGCTCCAGGGCGGCCCGCCAGGCGGCCGGCTGGTCGTAGTGGAGGTAGTGGCCGGCGTCGGGGATCTCGGCGTACCGGCCGGCCGGGAGGACGCGGACCATCTCCTGGGCCTCCGCGCGGCCCAGCTCGCCGTCGAGGCCGCGGACGACCAGGGTGGGGCAGCCGACCTGGGCCAGCTCCTCCCAGTGGGCGTCGTGGACCCAGGTCGCGCGGGCCGTCAGCATCTGGTGGCGGGAGAACAGCGGGCGCCAGCCGTCCGGGGCGCGGTGCATGACCTCGGCGAAGAAGGCGCCGCGGCCGGGGTCGGGGCGCTCCACCCGGGGATCGTCCTCGCCGAACCAGCGGCGGGCGGCGTCCTGGGTGGGGAAGGGCAGCGGCCAGCGCCGGAACCATTCCTCCCACTCCTGCTGCGAGGCCTCGCCGAGCGCGGAGGCCCTCATGTCGCAGATGACCACGGCCTGGACGAGATCGGGGCGGCGGGCCGCCAGCTGCCATGCGGTGAGGGCGCCCATGGAGTGGCCGATCAGGACCACGGGGGCGAGACCGAGCCGCTCGATGACGGCCTCGGCATCGGCCACGAAGGCCTCGCGGCCCAGGGCCCCGCGGAGATCGGTGCCGGCGGGCGGCCGCTCGCTGTGGCCGTGCCCGCGCTGGTCCAGGGCCACGACCCGGCGGTCCTCGCCGAGCCAGCGCGCCGTGCCGGCCCAGTGCAGGGCGCGGCCCATCAGGCCGTGGAGTAACAGGACCGGCGGATGCCGGGGCTCCGCGGGCGGTTCGCGGAACTCCCAGGCGGCAAGGCGGACGCCGTCGGCCCCCGTCACATCGATGCGCTGTACCACCGCAGATGCACCCCCTTCGCTCCCGGCCAGACTATCGAACCCGTATTCGAAACCGGGCGTCTCGCCGACAACACCGCTCTTTCGAGTGACCTTGCTCAAGGATTGGCGGCCCCTGCCGAGGGAGATCCTTTCCACAGGGAGGCGGGCCGCTCGGGGAAGACGGTCCGAAGGGGATGACCTTGAGAGCTCGGGGCTCCAGGTCAACCGGGGGAGGACGGGTCCCGGCGCCGTGAGGCGCCGGGACCCTTCACACGACCCCGCCCCGTACGGCGGACGTCAGCGCTTGGCGACGAAGACGTGCGAGGCGATGTCGGCGTCCAGCTCGGCGGCCTCGCCGCCGCTGCCGACCAGCACCCCGCCCGGGGACTCCGTCACGCTCACCACCGAACCGGGCTGTACGCCCGCCCGGCGCAGCGTGTACATCAACTGGGCGTCGGTCTGGATCGGCTCCCCGATCCGGCGGACGACGACCGTCTTGCCCTCGCTGCCCGGCGCCAGCTCCGACAGGCTGACCATGCCGTCCTCCAGGAACGGATCGGCCTCGGCCTTCTCCCCCAGCTCCTCCAGCCCCGGGATCGGGTTCCCGTACGGCGACTCGGTCGGGTGGCGCAGCAGCTCCAGCACCCGCCGCTCCACCGCCTCGCTCATCACGTGCTCCCAGCGGCAGGCCTCGGCGTGCACCTGCTCCCATTCCAGGCCGATGACGTCGACGAGCAGGCACTCGGCGAGGCGGTGCTTGCGCATCACCCGCGTCGCGAGCTTGCGGCCCTCGTCCGTCAGCTCCAGGTGCCGGTCGCTGGCGACGGCCACCAGGCCGTCGCGCTCCATGCGCGCCACCGTCTGGCTCACCGTCGGGCCGCTCTGGTCCAGCCGCTCGGCGATCCGGGCGCGCATGGGGACCACACCTTCCTCTTCCAGCTCCAGGATGGTGCGGAGATACATCTCCGTGGTGTCGATCAGTCCGGACATTCGTGCCCCTCGGATTGCGTGCGCTGGCCCTGTCCCCAATTCTGACGCATCGGGCCGACAACCGTCCCGCGCCGAGCGTCAAGGCATGTACGGGACATCTCCCGGGAAGCCCTCCGGTACTCGCCGGGAACGGCGCACGCACGCGTACCAGGCCTTTGGTCCACGGATTGACGTTCGTATTGACAGGCCCTTGGTCCAGACCGCACGGTGAGCGGCGGACACCGACGACGCACCCACCGCACCCCACCCTGGAAGGGCCTTCGGCGTATGAGCGAGAGCAAGCTGGCCGGGCAGTTCTTCGACGCCGCCATCGGCCTGCTGGAGCGGGTCCGGGACGAGGAGGGGGCCCGGATCTCCGAGGCCGGGGCCGTGATCGCGGAGGCCGTCGCGGGCGGGAAGCGGCTGTTCGCGTTCGGCGCCGGACACTCCTCGCTGCCCGCGCAGGACGTGGTCTACCGGGCGGGCGGCCTCGCCCTGATGAACTTCCTGGCCGTCCCCGGCACCGCCGGTGTCGACGTCATGCCCGCCACCCTGGGCAGCGCGCTGGAGCGGGTCGACGGCCTGGCCGGCGCGGTCCTGGACAGCAGCCCCGCCTCCGACGGCGACGTCCTCGTGATCATCTCCCTCTCGGGCCGCAACGCGCTGCCGGTCGAGATGGCCATGAACGCGCGGGCCATCGGCCTCAAGGTCATCGGGGTGACCTCGGTGGCCTACGCGACGGGGACCAAGTCGCGGCACGTGTCGGGCACGTACCTCAAGGACCACTGCGACATCGTCCTCGACAGCAAGATCGCGGTCGGCGACGCCGAGCTGACGGCCGACGGCATCGACGCCCCCTTCGCCCCCGCGTCCACCGTGGTGACCAGCGCGATCATGCAGGCGGTCATGGCGGCGGCGGCCGGCGAGATCGCCGCGCGCGGCCTGGAGCCGCCGCTGCTGCGCTCGGGCAACGTGGACGGCGGCCACGAGTGGAACGGCCGCGTGATGCAGGAGTACGGCGACCGGATCTTCTTCCGCCACTGAGGGGCCCGTCCGAGGGCCGGGCCGAGGGCGCGGCGCCATGGGTCGCACGGGGCGGCGGGGCTTGGCCGCGACCGCCCCCGCCCGCGCCCCGGCGGGCATCGCGTCGGCCACGCCCCCGCGACCGTCCACCGCTTCGACCCCGCGATCGCCGCCGTCATGCACGTCATGAAGAAGACCGGCCTCCCGGGCGTCAACGTGGGCCTGTGGATCCCCGGGCGCGGCGCCCCCGAACCGCCCGCCCGGGGCTACACGACCTTCAGCCCGGACGGGACCGTCACCGAGGCCACCGACTGGAACCCGTCCTGGGGTTGGGCCGCCGGGGCGATGATCTCCGACCTGGAGGACCTGCGGGCGCGGGTGCCCGCGCTGCTCGGCGGCCGGCTGCGGAGCCCGGCGACGCAGGCGCAGCGGCTGCGCGTCCGGCCGACGGGCGTCCCCGGCGTCTCGTACGGGCTGGGGATCGCCGATTTCGACGGCTGGTTCGGACACAACGGCGAACTGCCCGGCTACGAGACGATCGCCGTCGGGTTCCCCGGGAACAAGGCCACGCTCGTGATCCTGGTCGATTCCGACATCGACCGCGGCGGCTCGCTCAGCGGCCAGGTCGCGCACGCCGTGACGAAGATCGTCACCCCGGACCACGTCTGGGGCCCGCCCGCCCCCGCCCCGACGGGCGAGAGCACCCCTTAGCCGGTGCGGTGGGCCGCGGCCGCCGCCAGGTCGAGGTCGGCCGCGACGCGGGCCGCCACCTCCTCCGCGTACAGGGCGTCCGTACGGTCGAAGGCGGGGCGGGAGGGGCCCCGGAGGAAGGTGAGGGCGCCCAGGGTGCGGCCGCGGCTGCGCAGGACCGTGCACAGCGCGTGCGTCGCCCCGGCAGGCCACCGGCGGGTCCGGGCCCAGTTCCCGTCCGGGTCGGCGACGGCGCCGGGGGCGCTGGCCCGGACCGGGCCGATCCGGTCCAGGGCCTGGAACGCCGGGTGCGCCGCCTCGTAGCGGACCGGGATCGCGCCCGGTCCGGGCAGCAGCAGGGCCAGCCCGGACGGGGACGCGCCCGCCCGGACGAGCCGCCGCCGCTCGGGCCCCTCGGCTTCCAGTACGTCGACCAGCGCGTGCTCCGCGAAGCCGGCCAGGGCGAAGTCCAGCCGGACGGAGGCCGCCTCCGCCGGGTCCTCGCACTCGGCGGCGGCCCGCCCCGCCCGGTGCAGCTGGTGGGCCCGGAAGCGCAGCTGCCCGGTGTCCAGCTCGGCCTGCCGGGCCTCGGTGACGTCCTGGAACAGCCAGCCGACCCCCAGCGGCACCGGCTCCTCCGCGAGCGGCGAGGCCAGCCGCAGGAACCCGCAGCGCCAGCAGCGCCGCCGTACGCCTTCCGGGGTCCTCACCGAAACCCACAGCTCCAGCGGGGCCGGCGGCGCCCCCTCGGCCAGGACGTGCTGGAGCGCCCCCTCCAGCTCCTCGACGCCCTGCGCCAGCAGGTCCCCGAGCGGCCGGCCGAGCAGCGCGGTACGCCCGGATCCGAAGGCGCGCGCGGCGTGCGTGTTGACCACCGCCGGGCGCAGGTCGACGTCGACGAGGACGACGCCCCAGGAGGCGTCGTCCATCAGTGCCTCGCTGAGGGCGATGGACCGTTCCAGGTCGATCTGGGCGTGCACCTCGCTGAAGGCGCAGTAGACCCCCGCCGGTTTCCCGTCGGCACCCGGCACCCCGGCGGACTGGGTCCGTACGAGGATGCGCCCGCCGTCCTTGGTCAGCAGGGCGAACTCGTGGACCTGGCGGCCGGGCACGTGCTGGGCGGACATCAGCCGCTCCTGCACGTCGTCCGCGTCGGCGGCGCGCGCCGCCCAGCCGGCGAACCCCCGGCGGCCGACCGCCTCGGCGGCGGTCCAGCCGAGGATCCGCTCGGCCTCGCGGTTCCAGTGGGTGATCACTCCGTCGGAATCGAACGCGCACAAGGCGGCGTCCATCCCGTCGAGCAGCGCTGCGAGCAGATCGTCGGCGGTATCGGAACGTCCGGAAGCACTCACCTGGCACCCCCTGCAGGCGTTCGCGTGTGCGGCACGTCAGATCATTGAACTGGAACGTGACCCACACCACACCCACTTCCCGGAATCATCCCGGAATGTCCGGTCGGGCGGCCCTGCCGCCACCGGACCCGTCAGCCGCCGGTGATGACGATGACCATCACGACGACGAGGGCCACGAAGAAGATCCCGCAGCCCCAGAGCACCCCCGCCATCATCCGGCCCTCGCGGACCACCTGCCGCTCCATGCGGGCCAGCGCCTGCGGATCGGAGGCCCAGTCCGCGCCGCGCAGCTCCTCCCAGGCGGCCCGCATCAGGCCGATCTCGCGCGCGACGTCGACGTGGTTGTCGTCCACGTACATGAGCTGGACGCGGCGGCCCGCGGAGTCGTAGACGTACGAGATCACGCGCGGCTGGTTCTTGTTCATGCCGGCGCTCGGATTGGGCACGGCCCGGATCTCCTGGATCTCCTCCCAGGCCAGGCGGCGGCTCCCGGTGAAGCGGCGGACCCGGACGCCCTTGAGGTCGATGGAGGTCGCGCAGCGCTTCGAGGCCCACACCAGCCAGCCGAAGAGCACCAGGACCGCCGCGATGAGCAGCAGTTTCACCCCTGCGGGCACGTCGTCCAGGTTGAGCACGGACAGGACGACGCCCGGCGTACCGATGCCGACCGCGACGTACACGGCGGACATCTGCTGGGACCGGATCCGGTAGTCGCGCGGCAGCAGCTCGGCGCTCATGCACACCCCTCCCCCGATGGCGGAGAGCCAGTGTAGGGAGTAACCGCCCCTCGAAACAGGGTGGTTGAGGGGGTCGATCGGGGTCCGATAAATAGGGTTGAGGACCTCCGGCAGGAGGCCTAGGCTCTGCCGTACACGAGAAGGGAGGTGGTTCCCGAAATGTACGGAAACCGGACGCGTGAGGTGGCTGCGGGCTAAGCGCCCGTCGTCGCACGCACCCAGTGCGGTGCCCGGCGGGAACGCCGAGCGCCAATCCCAAGCAGTCACCCGACCCGCGGGCTCGCCGGTACGTCCGGCCGGCTCCTCTCACTGCAGGAGAGGAACCCGAGCCCGCGGGTCGTCTGCATGTCCCGCGCCTTCCCCCGTCCCGGTACCCAGCCCCGGTGTCCCGTCCCGCCCGGGGGCGCCGCCTCAGGGGCAGAGGCGCTCCACGTGCCACTTCCCGCCCTCCAGGGCGTAGCGCAGACGGTCGTGCAGCCGGTTCTCGTGGCCCTGCCAGAACTCCACCGCGTCGGGCTCCACCCGCAGCCCGCCCCACTCCGTCGGCACCGGGACCTGCTCGCCCTCCGGGTAGCGGGCCTCCAGCTCCGCGTAGCGGCGGTCCAGCTCCGCCCGCGAGCCGATCACCCGGGACTGCTCGCTCGCCCAGGCGCCCAGCTGGGAGCCGTGCGGGCGGGAGCGGAAATAGGCGGCCGTCTCGTCGCGGCCGACCCGGGAGGCGGTACCGGTGACGACGACCTGGCGGGCGATCGGATGCCAGGGGAAGAGCAGCGAGACGTACGGGTTCGCCTCGATCTCGCGACCCTTGCGGGAGCCGTAGTTCGTGAAGAACACGAAGCCCCGCTCGTCGAACTGCTTCAGCAGCACCGTGCGGGAGCTGGGACGGCCCTCGGGCGTGGCCGTCGAGACGACCATCGCGTTGGGTTCGAAGACGTGCGCGTCCGCGGCCTGCTGGAACCAGCGGGCGAACTGTGCCATGGGGGTGTCGGCGAGGCTCCCCTCCTCGACGATCTCGGAGCGGTACTGCTTGCGCATGACGGCGGGGTCAAGGTCCTGATCGGTCACGCGGGCCATCCTGCCGCAGGACGGCACCCGGGGGTGTGCCGTATGTCACGCTTCCCGAACCACCGGAGGAACGGACAAAATCTTGGGGCCGGTCCGAGGGTCCCCGCACGGATGACCACCGGCCGTGCCGGGCATCAACGGGGATGACCGCGCCGGACCGCGAATCACGCCGGGAGCCGCGCGTGTTCGCACTATCTGAGGAGCCGCCTGATGTCCGATTTCGTACCCGGACTCGAAGGTGTCGTCGCGTTCGAGACGGAGATCGCCGAGCCCGACAAGGAAGGCGGATCGCTCCGCTACCGGGGGGTGGACATCGAAGACCTGGTCGGCCACGTCTCCTTCGGGAACGTGTGGGGCCTGCTGGTCGACGGTGCGTTCAACCCCGGCCTGCCGGCCGCCGAGCCCTTCCCGATCCCGGTGCACTCGGGCGACATCCGTGTGGACGTGCAGTCCGCGCTGGCCATGCTCGCACCGGTCTGGGGCCTGAAACCGCTGCTGGACATCGACGAGCAGACCGCGCGCGACGACCTGGCGCGGGCCGCCGTCATGGCGCTGTCCTACGTCGCCCAGTCCGCCCGCGGCCAGGGCCTGCCGATGGTGCCGCAGCGCGAGATCGACAAGGCCGAGTCCGTCGTCGAGCGGTTCATGATCCGCTGGCGGGGCGAGCCCGACCCCAAGCACGTCAAAGCCGTCGACGCCTACTGGACCTCGGCCGCCGAGCACGGCATGAACGCCTCCACCTTCACCGCGCGGGTGATCGCCTCGACCGGCGCCGACGTCGCCGCGGCGCTGTCCGGTGCCGTGGGCGCGATGTCCGGGCCGCTGCACGGCGGGGCGCCCTCGCGCGTCCTCGGCATGATCGAGGAGATCGAGCGCACCGGCGACGCCGTGGCCTACGTGAAGAAGGCCCTGGACAAGGGCGAGCGGCTGATGGGCTTCGGCCACCGCGTCTACCGCGCCGAGGACCCCCGCGCCCGCGTGCTGCGGCGCACCGCCAAGGAGCTGGACGCCCCGCGCTACGAGGTCGCCGCCGCCCTGGAGAAGGCCGCCCTGGAAGAACTGCACGCCCGCCGCCCCGACCGGGTGCTGGCGACCAACGTGGAGTTCTGGGCCGCGATCATGCTGGACTTCGCGGAGGTCCCGGCGCACATGTTCACCTCCATGTTCAGCTGCGCCCGTACCGCCGGCTGGTCGGCGCACATCCTGGAGCAGAAGCGCACCGGGCGGCTGGTGCGGCCGTCGGCCCGCTACATCGGGCCCGGGCGCCGCAACCCCGCCGACATCGAGGGCTACTCGGACATCGCCGAGACCGCCTGATCCGGTCGTACCGGTTCGTGAAGGGCGCCGCACCCCGGTCGGGGTGCGGCGCCCTCGTGCGTCACGTCAGCGCGTCCTCGATGATCCGGGACCACTGGGCCACCACCCGGGCCCGCCGGGCCGTGTCGTCGGTGAGGACATTGGCCAGGCCGAGGCCCCGGGCCATGTCCAGGAGGCCCTGCACGGTCTCCCGTACACCGGGCACCGACTCGTCCGCGCCCAGCAGCTCCACCGCGATCCGGTGCGTCTCACGGCCCACGCGGGCCTCCAGCTCGGTGACCCGGGGGCGCAGCTGCTCCTCGTTGGAGGCCGCGACCCACAGCTGGAGCGCGGCCCGGAAGAGCGCGCCCGTGTACAGGTCGACCAGGGCCTCGACGACCGCATGACGCGGGGCCGGGGCCGAGTGGAAGAGCTCGCGCAGGGCGGTGGAGCGCTCCTCGGAGACGTACTCCACGGCCGCCGTGAAGAGGACCTCGCGGGTCGGGAAGTGGTGCTGGGCCGCGCCGCGCGAGACGCCGGCGCGTTCGGCGACCACGCCGACCGTGGAGCCCGCCCAGCCGTGCTCGGCGAGGCAGGAGACCGCCGCCTCCAGGAGGTGGCGGCGGGTGACCCTGCTGCGGGCCTGCTTGGGTTCCTGGCGGATGGCCCGGGGGGCTTCGGGGGTGCCGGGGGTGCCGGGGGTGCCGCCCCTGGGGGTGTCGGTCATCGTGCCCATGACGGGTCCCGGCGCTCGAAGCGGGCGGTGATGCCCTCGCGGGCCTCCGCGGAGGCGAAGAGGCGTGCTGAGAGGTCCGTCAGGCGTGCGCCGTCCCGCTCCAGGGTCTCCCGCAGCCCGGCGGTGACCAGGGCCTTGGTCTCGGCCAGGGCCTGCGGGGAGGCCTTGCGCAGGCCGTCCAGGACGGGCCGCAGCGCCGTGTCCACGTCGTCCGGGGTGTGGAGCGTGAGCAGGCCGATGCGGGCCGCCTCGGCGGCGTCGAAGGGCTCGGCGGTCAGGAAGTAGCGGGACGCGGCGCGGGGGTCCAGCCGCGGCAGCAGGGACATCGAGATCACGGCGGGGGCCAGGCCGAGGTGGGTCTCGGTGAAGGCGTACGAGGATTCCGGGCCGGCGGCGGCGATGTCGCAGGCGCCGAGCAGGCCGAGGCCGCCGGCGCGGACGTGTCCGGTGACGCGGGCGACGACGGGCTTGGGCAGCCCGGCGAGTTCGCGGAGCAGGGCCAGGAAGTCGGCGGGGTCGCAGGGGGACTTGAGGTCGGCGCCCGCGCAGAAGGTGGTGCCGGTGTGGGTCAGGACGACCGCGCGGGTGCCGGGGTCGGCCGCGGCGGTGGCGAGGGCCGCGCGGAGGGCGGCGACCAGGTCCGTGGAGAGGGCGTTGCGGTTGGCCGGGGAGTCGAGGGTGAGCGTGGTGATGCCGGTCGCCTCGGCGGCGTGCACGAGTGGGGCCATGTCTCCTCCGGAGGGGGTCTGCGGGTGCCCTGGCCGGGCGGGGATGGGGGTGGGTCGGGGTCCGGGTCGGGGTGGGGGTGGGGCGGGGTCGGGGGGCCGGGGCCGGGGTCGGGGCGGGGTGTCGTCCGGGACTGCATGATTTATGGCGCCCTCTCCGCGTCCGAGTGTGCGGGCGGCACCGCGCGCCAACAAATCACGTTTTACGTCCCGGACAACACCCCGCCCCGTCCCCGCCCCCGGCCTGCGCGACCCCGCCCTGGTCAGAACCAACCCGGCCAGCCAGGTGGGAACGACCCCGGCCTGGTGGGAACGATCCCGCCTCGGCCGGGTTGACCCCGGCACGGCACGTTGACCCCGTCCCGGTCAGGCCAGGTCGACCCCGGGCCGGGCGGGGGCTCGTTCGGGTTCGGGGGGAGCGGTCAGTAGGACTTGGGGAGGCCCAGGGTCTGGTGGGAGACGAAGTTGAGGATCATTTCCCGGCTGACCGGGGCGATGCGGGAGACGCGGGACGCGGTGATGAGGGAGGCCAGGCCGTACTCGCGGGTGAGGCCGTTGCCGCCCAGGGTGTGGACGGACTGGTCGACCGCCTTGACGCAGGCTTCGGCGGCGGCGTACTTGGCCATGTTCGCGGCCTCGCCCGCACCCAGATCGTCACCGGCGTCGTAGAGGTGGGCGGCCTTCTGCATCATCAGGCGGGCCAGTTCCAGGTCGATGTGGGCGGCCGCCAGGGGGTGGGCGATGGCCTGGTGGGCGCCGATGGGCTGCTTCCACACCTGGCGGGTCCTCGCGTAGTCGACGGCCTTGGCGAGGGCGTGGCGGCCCATCCCGATGGCGAAGGCGGCCGTCATGATCCGCTCGGGGTTGAGGCCCGCGAAGAGTTGCAGGAGGCCCGCGTCCTCGTCGCCGACCAGGGCGTCCGCCGGCAGGCGGACTTCGTCCAGGGTGAGCTCGAACTGCTTCTCCGCCGCCTGGAGTTCCATGTCGATGACCGAGCGCCCGAAACCGGGGGCGTCACGGGGGACGATGAAGAGGCAGGGCTTGAGGCTGCCGGTCTTCGCGTCTTCGGTGCGACCCACGATCAGCGTGGCGTCGGCGATGTCCACGCCGGAGATGAAGACCTTGCGGCCGGTGAGGATCCACTCGTCGCCGTCGCGGCGGGCCGTGGTGGTGATGCGGTGGGAGTTGGAGCCGGCGTCGGGTTCGGTGATGCCGAAGGCCATGGTGCGGGTGCCGTCGGCGAGACCGGGGAGCCAGGCCCGCTTCTGGGCTTCGGTACCGAAGCGGGCGATGACCGTGGCGCAGATGGCGGGTGAGACGACCATCATGAGGAGGGGGCAGCCCGCGGCGCCGAGTTCTTCGAGGACGAGGGAGAGTTCGGCGATGCCGCCGCCCCCGCCGCCGTACTCCTCGGGGATGCTGACGCCGAGGTAGCCGAGCCGGGCGGCGTCCGCCCACAGCTCGTCGGGGTGGCCGCCCTCGCGGGCGATACGGGCGAGGTACTCCCGGCCGTACTTCTGGCCGAGGGCGGCCACCGCCGCGCGCAGGGCCTTGTGTTCCTTGGATTCGAGGGTGGAGCTCATCGTGGCGTTTCCTCCTGGACTACGGCGAGCAGGGCGCCGAACTCGACCTGTTGGCCGGTGGCGGCGTGGAGCGCGGTGAGCGTGCCGGAGGCCGGAGCGAGGATGCGGTGCTCCATCTTCATGGCCTCCAGCCAGAGCAGGGGCTGCCCGGCGGTGACGGCGGTACCGGGGGTGAGGCCCTCGGCGACGCGGACGACGGTGCCGGGCATGGGCGCGAGCAGGGAGCCCGGTTCGGTGCGGTCCTGGGGATCGGGGAACCGGGGGACGGGGACGAGGGCGTGGGCGCCGAGGGCGGAGTCGACGTAGACCGTGTTCGATTTACGTTTCACGTGGAACACCCGGCGCACGCCGTCGACTTCGAGGGTGACGAGCGTGGGCGTGGCGGCCAGGACGCGGACGCCGGGGTGGTTCACGGGGTGGTACTGGACCTCGTGCTCCGTGCCCGCCGAGGTGTAGCGGCGGGTGTGGGGCCGGGAGCGGAGGTTGCGCCAGCCGCCCAGGCGGGAGGCCAGGGGGGCGTCGGCCTCCGGGGCCGCGTCGGCCAGGGCGGCGGCGAGGGCGGCCAGGGTGGCGTCGGGGGCCTCCTCGGTGAGGGCGGCGAGGTGGCGGTCGTAGAAGCCGGTGTCGATCCGGCCGGAGGTGAACTCCGGGTGGCGCAGGGAGCCGACGAGCAGTTCGCGGTTGGTGGTCAGGCCGTGGATGCGGGCCCCCGCGAGGGCGTGGGCGAGGATCCGGACCGCCTCGGCGCGGGTCGGCGCGTGCGCGACGACCTTGGCCAGCATCGGGTCGTAGTGGACGCCGACCGGGTCCCCCGCGGTGAAGCCGGTGTCGACACGGACCCCGGCGGGGAAGTCGAGGGTGTGCAGGACCCCCGTCTGCGGGCGCCAGTCCCGGGCCGGGTCCTCGGCGTAGAGGCGGGCTTCCACGGCGTGGCCGGAGGGCTCCGGGGGCGTCACGGGCAGGGCCGTTCCCTCGGCGACGCGGAGCTGGAGGGCGACGAGGTCGAGTCCGAAGACGGCTTCGGTGACCGGGTGTTCGACCTGGAGGCGGGTGTTCATCTCCAGGAAGTACGGGCGGCCGTCCTCGGTGACGAGGAACTCGACGGTGCCGGCTCCCCGGTAGGAGACGGCGCGGGCGGCGGCGACGGCCGCGGTGTGCAGGGCGTCGCGCAGGGCGGCGGGCAGGCCGGGGGCGGGGGCCTCCTCGATGACCTTCTGGTGACGGCGCTGGAGGGAGCAGTCGCGGGTGCCGAGTGCCCAGACGGTGCCGTGCGCGTCGGCGAGGACCTGTACCTCGACGTGGCGGCCGCGTTCCACGTAGGGCTCGGCGAAGACCTCGCCGTCGCCGAAGGCCGACAGGGCCTCGGCGGACGCGGCGTCGAGGGACTCCTTGAGGGAGTCCAGGTCGCGTACGACGCGCATGCCGCGGCCTCCGCCGCCCGCCGCGGCCTTGAGGAGCAGGGGGAGGTCCGCGGGGGTGGCGCCGGCCGGGTCGACGGGGTCGAGGAGGGGGACTCCGGCGGCCCGCATCAGCTCTTTGGCCCGGGTCTTGGAGGCCATGGCCTCGATGGCCTCCGGCGGCGGACCGATCCAGGTCAGGCCGGCCGCGCGGACCTGCCGGGCGAAGCCGGCGTTCTCGGAGAGGAAGCCGTAGCCGGGGTGGACGGCGTCGGCGCCCGCGGCGACGGCGGCCTCGATGATCAGGTCGGCGCGCAGGTAGGTGTCGGCGGGGGCGGCGCCGGGCAGGCGGACGGCCGCGTCGGCCTCGCGGACGTGCAGGGCGTCCGCGTCGGGGTCGGAGTGGACGGCGACGGTGGCCAGGCCCAGGGCGCGGGCCGTACGGAAGATCCGGACGGCGATCTCGCCCCGGTTGGCGACGAGGAGGGAGGTGATGGTCATCTGCGGGCTCACATCCGGAAGACGCCGAAGCCGCCACGGACGCCCTCGACGGGGGCGTTGTGGACGGCCGAGAGGCACAGGCCGAGGACGGTGCGGGTGTCGCGCGGGTCGATGACCCCGTCGTCGTACAGCCGCCCGGAGAGGAAGAGGGGGAGGGACTCGGATTCGATCTGGGCCTCGACGAAGGCGCGCATCCCGGCGTCCTGTTCCTCGTCGTAGGGGAGCCCCTTGGCCGCGGCGGACTGCCGGGAGACGATCGAGAGCACGCCCGCGAGCTGGGCGGGGCCCATGACGGCCGACTTGGCGCTGGGCCAGGCGAAGAGGAAGCGGGGCTCGTAGGCGCRTCCGCACATGCCGTAGTGGCCGGCGCCGTAGCTGGCGCCGATGAGGACGGACAGGTGCGGGACGCGGGAGTTGGAGACCGCGTTGATCATCATCGAGCCGTGTTTGACGATGCCGCCCTGCTCGTACTCCTTGCCGACCATGTAACCGGTGGTGTTGTGGAGGAAGAGCAGCGGGATGTCTCGCTGGTTGGCGAGCTGGATGAACTGGGCGGCCTTCTGCGACTCGGCGCTGAACAGCACCCCCTGGGCGTTGGCGAGGATGCCGACCGGATAGCCGTGCAGGGTGGCCCAGCCGGTGACCAGGCTGGTGCCGTACAGGGGCTTGAACTCGTCGAAGTCGGAGGCGTCGACGATGCGCGCGATGACCTCACGGGGGTCGAAGGGGGTCTTCAGGTCCGGCGGGACGATGCCCAGCAGCTCCTCCGGGTCGTGGAGGGGTTCGGCGGCCCGCGGCGGATCGGCGTACGGCTTGCGGTGGTTGAGGCGGGCCACGATGCGGCGGGCCTGGCGGATGGCGTCGTACTCGTCGAGGGCGTAGTGGTCGGCGAGGCCGGAGACGCGGGCGTGCATGTCGGCGCCGCCGAGGGACTCGTCGTCGCTCTCCTCGCCGGTGGCCATCTTGACCAGCGGCGGGCCGCCGAGGAACACCTTCGAACGGTCCTTGATCATGACGGTGTGGTCCGACATGCCGGGGATGTAGGCGCCGCCGGCGGTGGAGTTGCCGAAGACGACCGCGACGGTCGGGACGCCCTCCGCGGAGAGCCGGGTCAGGTCGCGGAAGACGGCCCCGCCCGGGATGAAGATCTCCTTCTGGGAGGGCAGGTCGGCGCCGCCGGACTCCACGAGGCTGATGCAGGGCAGCCGGTTGAGGCGGGCGATCTCGTTGGCGCGCAGGGCCTTCTTGAGGGTCCACGGGTTGCTGGCGCCGCCGCGCACGGTCGGGTCGTTGGCGGTGATCAGGCACTCGACGCCCTCGACGGTGCCGATGCCGGTGACCATCGAGGCGCCGACCGGGTAGTCACTGCCCCAGCCCGCGAGCGGGGACAGCTCCAGGAAGGGGGTGTCGGGGTCGAGGAGCAGTTCGACGCGCTCGCGGGCCAGGAGTTTGCCGCGGTCGCGGTGGCGGGCGGTGTACTTCTCGCCGCCGCCGGCCAGGGCCTTGGCGTGTTCGGCGTCGAGTGCGGCGAGCCGTTCCAGGGCCTCGGTACGGGCCAGGGCGTGCTCGGGGGAGCGGGGGTCGACGGTGGTGCCGAGACGGGTCATGGGCGGGTCCCCTCCGGGGCGGGCGGCGGCAGGAGGTGCGTCGGGATGTCGAGGTGGCGGGCCCGCAGCCATTCCCCGAGGGCCTTGGCCTGGGGGTCGAAGCGGTGCCCGGAGGCGACCCCGGCGCCGAGGAGGCCGGGAACGGTGAAGTTGAGGGCGTGGAGGTTCGGCAGCTCGTGCCGGGTGACGGGGAGGGCGGCGGTCTCGGGGAGCAGGGTCTGGAGCAGCTCGGTGGTGAGGGTGGCCCGCAGCCACTCCCAGGCGGCGTCGTCGCCGACCCAGACGCCGATGTTGGCGTCGCCGCCCTTGTCGCCACTGCGGGCTCCGGCCAGGGTGCCGAGAGGGGCGCGGATGGTGGGGGCACCGCCGTGGCCGACGGGGGCGGCGGGGCCGGCGGGCGCGGCGGGGCCGGCGGGCGCGGCGGGGC
>NZ_JBFRER010000146.1:0-17671 GCF_052114405.1 Streptomyces sp. M-16
AGCGCCCGGATCGATGACATCGTCCGCGCGCAGTTGAGTGATTCAGGCTGAGACATTCACTTGTCTCTCATGCCACCATCCGGATCGGCTTCGCCGATCAGATGATTTCCTCTTCCAACGCTTCATCCGAACCAGCCGCGCTGATCGAATGCTTCGTCATTCCGAGTCCCGGATCGGCTTCGCCGATCAAACTCGCGTTCTTCGCTGATTTACCGGCCACTCCCGACCAGACCCCGTCGCGATGTCCCCTAGCTCGGCATTCACTTGGTCTGCTTTAGGGCTTGCCTTCAAAGGGTTCTGATGGGCAATCATGTCGGCACGGTGCGTCGTCATGAGCTGACGGATGTGGAGTGGGAGGCGCTGTCCGGGCTGTTGCCTCGGTCGTCCTCGGGACGGCCGAGGTTGGACGACCGGCGGGTGCTGAACGGGATCGTGTGGAAGCCGCGGACGGGGGCGGCGTGGCGTGATGTGCCGGCACGGTACGGGCCCTGGAGGACCCTGTACACGCGTTTCCGCAGATGGGCGCTGGACGGGACGTTCACGCGAATGCTGGCCGCGGTCCAGGCCGAGAAGGACGCGACCGGTGACATCGACTGGCTGGTGTCGGTCGACTCCACGGTCACGCGGGCCCATCAGCATGCCGCCGGCGCCCGAAAGAAGGGGCAGGGCAGGGGGGCGAAATATGTGATCACGCCCTCGGACGATCCCGAGGCGGACTGACCACGAAAATCCACCTGGCCCGCGACGGCCGCGGCCGGCCTCTCGGCTTCGTCCTCACAGGCGGCAACGCCGCCGGCTGCACCCGCTTCGAGGAGGTCATGGACACCATCAAGGTCCGCCGGGCCGGGCCCGGGCGACCCCGAACCCGCCCGGACCACGTCCTGGGCGACAAGGGCTACAGCTCCCGCAAGATACGTGCCTAACTGCGTAAACGCGGGATCGGCCACACCACCCCCCGAACGCCGTGACCATCCGAGATCCGTGACCTTGACCCCGCGGAGCGTTGCGGTGATGAACCAGACCACCAGGGCCATTGCGAAGACGAGGAATGACGGACGGCACGACACCGAGCCGGCGGATCAGGGTGAAAGACTGCCGCGGCACCGGGCGGAGCGGAAGGTGTACCGATCGCCCCGAACCCGGGCGGTCACCCAGTCGACCTGGCCGGGCTCGATCGGGACCGGGTGCTGCTCGCCTGTCGCCGGGTCGGCGACTGTGGCGATCACGGGCGCTGTGCCCTCCGCGGGTCGGTCGGGTATCCGTCGGCCCGCTCGGCGAGCGCCTGGGCGAAGTCGGCGGCGGCCGTGGTGGTCTCGGTGCTCAGGCGTCGGCTTTCGTTCGCTGGGCGATCTCTTCTTCGAGTAGGTACGCCTCGCCCCACGGGTTCGGCTCCTCGACGGGGCGGCCGTTCCTGATGTCGCGCAGCCGTTCGCGGCGGCGGTCCTGGACGTAGCCGCGGCAGCGCAGGGCGCCGTGACGGGAGGTGGGCCAGGCCGAGGCGGTCGCGCACCACCCGCAGTGCGGCGTGCGGGTCAGGCTGCGCCAGATGGCGAGGGTGAGCAGAGTGGCGGCGCAGCGTGAGGTTCTCGGGTGCCTCCTGGACCTCGCGGTTCGCGGTGGTGGCAATTCACCACCGGGATGGGTGCACAGCCTCGGTGCTGACCGGCTGGGGCCAGCGCTTGCTGCGCCCTGGCGGGTCGTACCCCAGGCAGCGCCAAGGTCTGGGTAGTTCGCGCCGTGCATTCCGGCGATGGCCGCAAAGTCGTCGGCGAGGCGCTCGGCCTCGACCATGACCTGCCGCAGGGCCCACGAAGCGATCGCGCCCGTGCGCAAGGGGGATGGCGATGCCTCTGCAGATCCACTTCCGGATCGACTGCGTCGATCCAGGTCAGTCACCACCCAGCCCCTGCTCGCAATAGAGCTCGCTGATTCGGGCCACGGCTCCAGCTGGAGGTTCGTAGACCTGCGGCAGCTTGCTGATCGCGATGTCGAGGTCTCTGACATCCGGCAACAGCGCGGGCCGCGGCATCGCTGCTCCTTCGGCAGTGAGTGTGCGCCGGAGCAGTCGTCGTACCCTTCCCCGGACTGCACGGACACGTCCCCCACAGGGTGTGGGGCTCCTCCGAGCACGAGGGCCAGCGCCGGGGGGCCGGTGGCAGGTCGGTTGCGGCGGCGTCCTTGGTCTGGCTCACTTGCCCATCCCGAAGGCCAAGCGGCAGCCGGGGCGGTTGATCGAGTCGGGGACCCGGCCGGGGGTGAGGTGCGACATGTGGCCCTGCTCCCGCAACTTCACCCCGCCGGTCGCCCCGAGTCGATGGTCGGGAACGGGATCTCGACCGGCTCCCCGTGCCAGAAGTGCGTGGTCAGGGTGCCCTTGATCGGTGATCCGGAACCGCTCACCCTCCGGTGGCTCTCGCCCTCGTACAGCCATCCATCCGTCGACCCCCAGCCGCGCACCTTGCACTGGTACTCGGCCTCGGCCTCCTCAGGCGTCTTGTACGTGGTGATCGTCGCCTTATACCGCTCGCTGCGCAGGTGGTTGCATGAGTCCGACCAGCCCGGGGTGCGCACGTAGTACGGCCTCGGTCTCGGCGTGAAACCCGGCTCCGTCTTCTCGCAGCACGGCTCAAGAACGCAGACGGCGAGGACGTCCACCATGAATCTCCTTCCCACTTCAGCTGCAAGCCAGCTCTGTGGCTCGTGACCAACTGCCCATCAGAAGCGGATGGTGGCGGCCGACGGAACATCAGACTTCGGATCTGCCGGATCCGTGCGCCAGGCCTCGTAGGCCGCCAGCGTCGTGGATCCCGTTACCAGCAGACACCGGCGGATCGCGGCGATGAGCTGTTCCTGGGTCCACTTCGTCGTCGCGTCCTGCAGTTGCTCCGGCTGTGCGACCGTGTCGAGTCCCGCGAGTTCTATCGCGCGGTTCCAGCTGCCGAAGCGCCCTTCGTAGAGCGGAGAAGAGGGGTCTGCGTCCCCGCGGCGCTGCTCGAACTCGCGACGTCCGAGGAGCCTCTCCCCCTGCGCCAGGCGGATGAGCACGCGGAGAAGCTGCTGGTCGCTACAGACGACCGGACCTGGCTTCATGGGCGCGGGGACGTGCGCAGCACGCATAGTCGTGTCCGCCGCTCTCCTTCCGGAAGCGGACGCGCGTCAGAGTGTGGCCCCCTGCATGAGCTGCTGGTCGCAGGCGATGGACGCGAGCACTGCGTTGAAGGTCCGAGGGAGCCGACCGCAGCAGGTCGAGTCGTCCATATCGACTGCGAGGCACGGCAGTTCCCCCAGCCAGGCTGCGCCCTGCTTGTCGACGTGGACCGGGTCCTCGCCCTCGAAGACGGTCGGTACCAGGTCTTGTGCTCATCACTCACGTGCAGCGTGAGCGTCAGCAGATCGACGTCGGCGGTGGTCCGATCAGAAGCAACAGCAGTCATGGCGAGCAGTCCTTCGTGGGAGGAGATGAGAAGCCCACGAACAGCCGCCCGACAGGGGCCACCCGTAGCCGACACGCGCACGGCGCCATCGCAGAGCCTTCCGGATCAGCTCTGTTGACCCCCAAGCGCCAAACAGGCCCGCAGGCACTCCGCGCGCCCGAGTCCCGCTCTGCACAGCCCCTACATCCTCTATCTAGCGACATTCCGACTCATCGCAGACCATCATTCAATGACCACTCGAATGAGATACCCTCAGAGATCAGTGGATCCAATCTGACTGGTCGGCAACAGGGGATGCGAGGCGAGAAGAGATGAGGACCTGGAGGGCGGGGAAGGCTGGACTCTCCACTGCGGCGCTGACTGCGGGCGTCGTGCTCGTTGGGTGCTCCAGCGGCAACGGCGGAACGGCCAAGGAGGCACAGCCATCGCCTGCATCAAGCCCTACCGCAAGCGCAGCCAAGGTCGCTGACAAAGCCCTCAGCAAGGCGCTGGACAAGCTCGCCTTCCAAGGCGCCGGGAGCTCCAGAGAGGACGGCGGAGCGTGCCTGGCTAGCGCAGTGCGGAAGGCGGGAATGTCGGAGAAGGCGCTGGCCTACATCGTCAAGGCCGACAGCGACGACATAGGCACAGTCATCGGCGGACTGAACAAGGTGAGCGAGGACGACGCCGCGCTCCTGGCCTCGCGGTCACTGCGCAAGGACTTCGACGGATGCATCAGCGAGGCCGCACTTCCGGACAGCGGTAGCCCCAAGGCTCAGAGCTACGCGCCGCCGGAGGCAGCCGCGAAGCCAGTGGTGGGCAAGCCGAACCTGAAGCCGGCATACCCAGTCCGCGCGGATCAGCCAGTCAGCTCGTCCATCGAGCTCACCAAGGGCCTGGTCTCGATGTTCTCCTCCTACGCCCGTGACGAGAGCCAGAAGAAGACCTACGCGGCGGCCGGCCAGTGTCTGTCGACCTTGGTGTACAAGGCAGGCTTCAGCCAGGAGGCGCTGCACTTCTTCGCCGGCGGTGCGCCGCTCGGCACCGGGTCAATCGTCGAACACCTGCCGAACGACAAGGACAAGGCGATCTGGCAGTCCCCGAGGTTCACCCAGGAACTTGTCGACTGCACGACGAACGCGACGCCAACTCCCCTGCCCGCCTCCTGAGCGGCCGCCCATCAGACAGAGGACCACCGGCTGCGGCAATGCGTGGCGAGGAGGGGCGACTGGGCACGTCTTGGACTCTACCGATGCTCGACAGGAAACATAGAGAGTGGCAGATGCCTTATCCACTAGCGTCGATAAGGCGACTTCACGGATTGGCAAGGCAAGGCATGGAGAAGCCGCAGATGACTGCCGCACACGAGTTGGAGAGGACGACGCAACCTGTGCGCGGCGCGAAGAAGAAGCTGCCGGGCGGGACACAGAGCAGCAGCGGTGGCCGCCAAGGCATGTTCGTCCGGCTGAGCTCGGACGACAAGCAGCGCGCGGAGTACTGGGCCGACAAGCGCGGGTTCTCCTCGGTGAGCGAGTACGTGGCCGAGGCGGTGGTCGAGAAGATCCGGCGCGAGAACCTCGACTATGACCTGCCGACCCTGGAGATCGCGCGGCTCAACGAGCTCGTCGATCAGGTCGCGGCGCTGGCGACGAACTCGGCGAACCTCGAACGCGTCGTCACCACGGGCTTCGACTCGCTGATCGGGCTCACCCGCGGCGACAACTACCTGCTCGACGAGGAGGACGGTGAGCTCGTATGAGCCGGGACTTCGCAGAGATGCTGGAGGCGGCCACGCCCACCGACGAGGTGATGGATGTGGACACGTCCTTCCTCGACGCCTACCGGCGTGGTGGGAGCGAGGAGTTGAAGCGCGTCCAGGCTCAGGCCGCACCGCCTGAGCCTGAGGCGGCAGCACCCGAGCCGGAGGCGCAGTTCGATGAGACCGGCGACATCGACTCCCAACTCGAGGTTGAAGGTCCGCAGGCTGATCTCGATGGGGAAGCCGAAACAGATCGCCCGAACCTGGAGCCGGACCGCGAGCCCGACGTTGGCGACTCCGAGCGGGCCGGTCGATCCAATCAGCGCGGTGGCGCTGGCGGCGGACAGAACACCGCTGACGGGGTGCTCCCGGGCGGTGTGCCGGCGGGTCCTGCGGCCGATGCCGTTTCCGCTCCCGGGGCACAGCCGGACGTGGAGGGCGCTGCTACAGCCGAAATCGCTGCTCATGACGGCGTCGCCGCACCGGACGAACCCGAGCGGGTGGGGCCCGGATCGCCGCAGTTCACCGGTGATCAGGGCGCCGTGCAGAGCGCGCCCTCGAAGGGGGGCTCGGGCAGTACAGCCGAGACCGCCACGCTCCCCCAGTCGGGCTTCCGCCTCGTCGGCGTGCAGAGCCAGCCGCACATCAAGGCGCTGCCCGACAGCGTCATGAACGCGCTGCGGGAGCAGCTGCGAGCAGCCGCAGTCCGTGAGCTGGGCGTGAGCGACAGCGCCGCTCGGGGGTTCAGCCGGCGGCTGAGCCAGGGCACGCTGGTGATGGCGTTCCTGTTGGCACAGCTCGACCTGCACCTTGATGCCGATCCTGCCACCGAGCGCGCCGTGGAGCTGTTCCGCTCCCGCGACCCGCTGCTGGGCGGCGTGTTGACACGGTTGATGAGCATCGAGGCTGTCGAACGCGAGCGGGACGGGTTGTTGCGCAAGCTGCGCGACGAGCTGGGCGAGGTGCGCCAGACCAGCGCGGTGATCGAGCAGGCGCTCGCATACTCCATCGCCGACCGCACGGAGAACTTCCTGCGGGGCTCGCACAACCTTCATGACGCGCCGATCACGCACAAGGAGGCGATCCATCTCCGGGACATGGCCCGTGAGGCGACCAGGAAGCAGTTGAGGCTCGAACGCGAGCGGGAAGGGCGGCCGTTCCGATGACCGCGACGAGCAGGGAGAAGCTCCTTCCCGTCCGTCAGCGCTGCAAGGCGTGGGGTTGTCGGGTCTCTGCGTCCAGGACCCGGGTGTGCCTCGGCTCGTACTGCACTCCGCGGTGTACGGGTATGGCCGCGCCGGCCTCGCGCCCCGAGGACGCGCCGCGCGGATGCCGGACGCAGCGCGAAGGGGCGTGGGCATTCAAGCGCCGCTACCGGAGCGAGCAGGAGATCCCCTCGAAGCTCCGGGAAGACGCGTCGACGGGCGGACGAGGGCGACGGGAACGGGTCCGGCAAGGGCCTGGGCCCGAACGCTGAGCCGTTCATCTTCGAGGGGCGCGAACGAGCGCCCCGAGCACGCGACGATGAAGTGGCTCATGAAGCAGCTGGAGAAGCGCGACATGCGCGACATCGCCGCCGGGATCGCGACCGCCGAGGAGCGCCTGGCCGTCGTCGCCGACTGGGTGCGCGAGGACATCGCCACGATGACGAAGAACGCCTCGTCCATGCGCGCCGAGCTGGGCCTGAAAGAGCAGGTCGGCGCCGCCCGCGCCGAGGGCGTGTGGCAGGCCGCTCCAGGTGGCCCGACGAAGGTCGCCTTCAAGAAGGTCTGGTCGGGCCACGAGTTCAGCGATGACGAGGTGGCAAAGCTGCTCGCGGGCGAAACGATCTCGTTCGAGGCGAGGCCGAGGGAGAACAAGCCCTTCCCGGCCACCGGTGCGCTCGGCGTCGGCACATTCAAGGGTCGCAAGTTCGTCGGGTTCCAGCTGGAGGTGCCGGACAAGCCGGCGAAGTGGTCTGGCCGGACGTTCACGCCGGCGGAGGTCGCGGTGCTCCTGGCGGGTCAGGCGCTGGAGATCGACGACTTCGTCAGCGCGCGGACGGGCAAGACCTTCGGTTGCAAGGTCACCTGGGACGCGAAGGCCAGGAAGATCACCCCTGATTTCGGCTCCGACGACGAGCCACCTCGGTCCTGGTGCCAGGTGACCTTCACCGATGCGCAGCGCAAGGACCTGGCGGCCGGTAAGACCATCCAGGGCACGGGCTTCGTCTCGGCCAAGGGCAGGACCTTCGACGCCCGCATCTCCTGGAAGAAGGAGGGCGGCAAGAAGAAGATCGTCCCGTCGTTCGGTTGATGTCGGCCGGGCACTGACGAGTAGCAGCGGGTCCCGGACCTCGGGGCCCGCTGCCGCCATTTCACGACAGGAACGAGGATGCGATGGGAACGATGCGCGAAATCGTGTTGCTGGACGACTTCAGGATGCTGGCGCGGCACCCGCAGCGGGATCCGTCCGGGCTCTGGAGGGTTTGAACGAGCAGCTCGCCCTGCTGAGCGAGCGCCTGCACCACGAGGCGCCGGCGGTCCCGGGGCCGGTCCAGCGGCTCGTCACGGCCACGGCCGGCACCCCGACGCTCTGGTGTATGCGCGCGTGGTGCGTCAAGTGCACCACGCGCGAGTGCTCTCGGCTCGATCCGGCCAAGGAGACGCTGCGCGGCGCCGGGCACACACCCCCTCGGCACTCGGAGCAGGCAGTGCTCGACGCGATGTCGGTCCGTCAGGAAGGCCTCGACCAGAGCGGCTCCGCCGATGCGTTGGCCGTGCTCGACCTAGGCGACGACGTTCCGCGCTTCGAGGCTGAAGCGATGGACTGAGCGCCACCGCTTCCGCGGTGCGACTGATCTGTCAGCCGCTCAAACGACACTCGATGACTCGGATCCGCTAGTCAGACTCGCCCCACGCCACCACCCGAGCCCCTTTCGCGCTCGTTTCGAATGGCTTATCTAAGATAGGATGCCATTCGCGCGCCTCATGTATGAAGACTTCTCGATAGGTCGAGCAATGGCCATTGCGGTCGCAAGGGGGATGGGAGATTCATGGCGAAGCTGTCCTACAAGGTGCCAAGTTCGCTGAACAGGAGCTTTCTGGATCACGAGATCACGCTCAGCAAGGGCGGCTGGGCGGCGAAGCCCTCCCCGATCAAGCAGCTGCTCTTCTTCGCTGGCGGCATCCTCGCCCTGCTGTGGTTCAGCACGTCGACGTTCGTCGCGAGCTCGGGCCCAGTCGCCATCGCGTTCTTCGTCCTCTGGGGACTGGCGGCGATCGCCTACTTCGGCGGGCTGATGAAGACGAAGGAGCTGCGCATCATGCGGGTGCCGGCCTTCCTTGCGTATCTGCCCCGCACGGCCCGCCACGTCCTCACCCGTCGCAGCTCGAACCCCACGGACTTCTACTCGATCGTCGGCATCGACGGGATCGACGAGGACGGGCTGATCCGTTTCTCCGACGGCGGCGAAGGCCGGGTCTACCTGGTCGTCGGCTCAGCGAGCTATCTGCTCTTCGACGAGGACCGGATCGGGATCCTCGACCGGGTCGACTCCTTCTGGCGCAAGGTTGAGACGGCCTGCGAGCACAGCTTCATCACAACGAAGGAGCCGCAGCGGATCTACCACCAGGTGGCGAACCTGGAGCAGCGCAACCAGGCCCTTCAGATCCGTGACCCCGATCTGATCGAGCTGCAGAACGAGCAGTACGACATCCTCACGCAGCACGTGGGCGGGAAGTTCCCCTCGATCCACCAGTACCTGCTGCTCAAGGGTAAGAACACCGACGCACTGCGCAAGGGACACCAAGTCCTCCAGGCCGAGGTCGGCGGCTCCACCCTCATGATCAAGGAAATCACGATGCTCGACCGCGAGGAGGCCGAGCCGATGCTGCGGGTCTTCTACCAGGGCATCGACGACGAACTGCTCGATCTCAAGGCGTCGCTGAACTGACAGCGCCAGGCCGACTCACACGACGAGGAACGAACGAAGGACACCATGGCGCTGATGACGAAAGTCCGGGCACAGCTCGGCATCCCGGGAAAGAAGCCTGCCGAGACGAATGAGGGCGCGGAGCTTCTGGTCGGTGATCTGCCCGCGGACGACGCTGCTCAGGCTGAGGGCGTGCGGAACACCGCGGCAGCTCACGGCGTGGCCGACGAAGCCGCCGAGCCGAAGAAGAACTGGTGGCAGCGCCGCCGGGAGGTGAAGCACCTCCAGGGCACATTCGACGCCTATCCGCATCTGCTCGCGCTGAAGCCGAAGGAGAAGTACCTCTTCCGCTCCGACTACTTCGAGGTCGACGGCTCGGTCGCCTGCATCCTGGCGTACTTCCACGACGACGCCGCGCACGACAACTTCGCCGCCTTCTGGGGCATCGATCGGATCCCGGACGGCCTGGACGAGCGGGTCACCGCGGTCGTGCTTGAGCAGGTCAAGCGGATGGACGACAAGTGGATCGACTCCTATACGAAACAGTCCGAGAAGCTGGAACGGCTCGATGCCAACGAGCAGGAGGAGACGGGTACGACCTCTTCCAGGCGCAAGGCCGCGAAGATCTCCGGTGACCTCGGGGTCACGATCGGAGAGCTCCAAGACGGCGCGAGCTACCTCTCGGTGCACAACCGGCTCTTTCTCAAGGCCCCGGACCTGACGACCCTGGACGACACGATCGACCGGGTCACGCGCCTGTACATCGACCGCTTCGGCACGCTGAAGGCTGCGCCCTACGCCGGCGAGCAGCGCCAGGAGCTCTCGAGCCTGTGGAAGAACAACGAGAAGAAGAAGGGCAAGGGCTTCCACTTCACCTCGACCGAGCTGGCCGGCTCGTACTCGCTGGTGACCAACGGCCTCAACGACAAGGGCGGCGAGTACGTCGGCTACATGGTCGGCGACGTCAACAACAGCGCCGTGCTCATGGACGTCAACGCCTACGACCACCACGTGATCGTCGCCGACGCCACCCTCAGCGAGTACCTCGACCGCCAGCGGGTGGCCAACATGTGGTGTTCGAAGATCTCGCAGGCGACGCTGCTGAACAATCGCCAGGTCGTCCACCTCGTCCTTGACGGGGCGAACCTCGACAAACTCGGCCCGAGGTTCGAGCGGCTCACCTCGCGCGTGGACCTGAACCAGGGCGACGTGAACATGTTCGAAATGTTCGGCGAGGAGGAGGACGAGTTGACGGTCTTCTCCGCGCAGATGGAGAAGCTCAAGTTGATGTTCGAGCAGCTCTACGAGACCACCGATGGTGCCGTCGGCTCGATCATCCGCAGTGCCCTCGAAGACACTGCCACGGACTTCTACATCGAGCAGGGCATGTGGCGGCACAACGCCAAGGAGCAGCGTAACCGCCTGCGCGTGGTGAACATCCCGCACACCCAGGTGCCGCGTCTTCAGATGTTCGTCTCGTACCTGGCGACCGCGCACAAGGCGCTGTTGAACTCCAGCAAGACCGACCCGGACCAGCTGCGCGCGTACAACGTGCTCAGAGGCATCGCCAACGCGATGCTGAGCACCAATGGCGACCTGTTCAACAACCACACGGCCTCGGCCGTGGACGGGGTCCGGGATTCGCGGCGCGTGGTCTACGACTTCTCGCGGCTCATGCGCCGCGGCAAGGGCGTGGCGATGGCGCAGCTGGTGAACATCGTCGGCTTCGCCGTCGGCAAGCTGGGGCTCGGCGACACGGTGATCATCCACGGCACCGAGCACATCGACGACCGGGTGAAGAAGTACCTCAAGGACCAGTTCGACCACATGCACGAGCGCGGCGGCCGGGTGGTCTACAGCTACAACGACGTCGACAAGATGCTGGCCGACAGCGACTTCAACAAGTTCGACGCTGCGGACTACACGCTCTTCGGTCCTATGCGCGACAAAACAGTGGCGGAGTACCAGAAGCAGTTGCACCAGCGGATCCCGCCGGATCTCGCCCAGCTCATCACAACCAAGGACGAGAACCTCACGTACCTGCGCCGGGGCGTCTCCAACGTGGTCTTTCACCTGGATTTGGCACTGGGGATCAACCCCTACCGCGAGGCCCAACGCAGGCAGGTCCGACGGGAGGCGGCCAGGGCCGAAGAGACGGCGCGGATGGACTCGATCATGCACGCCAAGCCGGCACCGGGCGCGAACCTCACCAGCATCCGGAAGCACAGCGAGGGCGACGGCGGTGAGGCTGACGCGGGCCAGGCTGACGCGATCAAGCGCAACGACGGCAAGAGCCTGCGGCAGCCCGAGAACAACGCAAAGCGACCAGTGGCAAGGCCCAGGCCCAAGAAGCTGGAAAAGACATGAGCGAGGTCAGCACTGATACGAGGACGAGGAGCAGAGGAGAGACCATGAACGGGACGATCACGGCAGTGGCGAGGCTGCGTGCCTGGGCCGGCCACAGCGTGGGGGCAGCCCGCCCGGGCAGGCTCGCGCACGGGCTCGCCCTCATGCTCCTGGCGGCGCTGCTCGTGCCGGTCTTCATGATGGCGACGTCTTCGCCGGCGTCTGCGGACGACAAGAAGGAGCGCGACAACTACAGCCTCTACCAGCTGGCCTCGAACGCGAGCTCGTACTTCAGCGAGAAGAACTCGCCGCAGAACGACAAGGGCATGCACGAGAACTGGAAGCCGGTCACGTCCAGCCCGGCCTCGGGCGGTTCCATTCTCGGCTACGCCGACCCGGAGTTCAGCCTGGGCAACATCGTGGGCTGGTTCTTCGCCGAGGTGTCGGGGTCCTCGCAGACCGTCACCTACGAGACCCTGGCCGCGAAAGACGGCAAGGGCAACGCCAAGTACTCGGGCATGCTCGACTACGCGCACTTCGGGGCGGCCAACAACGACCTTGGCCTGGACACGATGTCCTCGGGCATCGGCGGCCAGATCGTGAGCGTGATCGGGGGGTCGATCATCTGGGTCCTCTACGCCCTGGCGCTGGCGGTCGGCACGCTGTTCTACGTCATCATCCAGTTCCTGAAGCTCATCAACCCCTTCCTGTGGTTCTACAGCGCGGTGGCGGCGGTAAATCCGACTCTTGCCGAGGGTATGACCGGAGGCGATACCGGAGGCGGCGCGCTCTCGGGTCTGCAGCACTGGATCAGCGGCTGGTACGGCTTGCTCGTCGACATCTCGTGGCAGGCGCTCGTGCCGATCTTCATCGGCGTCCTGCTCATCGGCCTGGTCATGTTCAAGAAGATGGACCGGGGCTCGGCGATCAAGAAGCTCATCGTGCGCGTCGTCTTCATCGGCGTCGGCCTGCCGCTCGTCGGGTCGATGTACTCCAGCGTGCTCGGAAAGTTCGACGACTCCGTTCTTGGTCAACACGCCGGCCCGACGCGCGTCGTGCTGAGCACTTACGTCGACTTCGAGGCGTGGATGATGAACGACCGCCTGGGGATCCCGGACCAGGCCACTGTTTCCTGGAACGATGACCAGGCCAGCCCGGACGCGATGATGGCTGTACGCACGAGTGCGCTGGCGATCAACAAGCAGTCCCACGGGGCGACGTTCAACGGCATCAACATCGGGACGAAGGCCAACGACGCCGAGTCGGCTTGGAAGGACGGCACCGTCTCCGTCACCGGAAACCGTGCCTCGGACGACTTCAAAGCGGTGTTCTCGACCTTCGGGATCATCGGCAAGTACATCGCGAGCAACGAGATCGCAGCCTCCGACTTCGAGTCGGGGATCAAGAGCTCGATCACGCAGCTGGACGAGAGCTCGGATACCAAGAAGCGCTGGTTTGTCGACAAGAAAAGCTACGGCGACGTGAAGGAGTTCGGTGAGGAAAACGGGCCGAAGCCGGTCGATCACCCGGTGATCTCGACCGACGGCACGGGCTTGACCTCCTCTCGTCCCGGTAAGGATTCGACGGTCTTCACCACGACGGGGACGAAGGGTGGCTGTGGCTTTGCGGTGGGCAAGACACCCTCCTCATGCAACCTGTCTCCCCTGGCGGCGTACAACTACCTCAACACCGGGTTCAACCCCAGCTCACTGGCCATGTACTCGTCGAACAACGCCACCAGCGGGTTCACCCGCGAGAACCACATGGCCGTCAGCCAGGTGGGCACGGGGCCGGCGAAGTTCATGTACTGGAGCAACTCGGCCACGGTCCTGGGCTCCATCGTCCTGCTCGGCTTCTGGTACGCCATCGGCATGCTGGCCGGGGCGATCAAGCGGACCTTCGGCCTGGTGGCCGCCGTACCGTTCGCGACGCTGGGCGCCATGCAGGCGATCGCCAAAGTGATCGTCTACTCCACGGCGATGATCCTGGAAGTCCTCGTCACGCTGTTCGTCTACCAGTTCGTCTCGGAGTTCCTGATCTCGGTCCCGGACATCATGGCTGGCCCCGTGTCGAGCTTCATGAGCCCGGGTGGCTTGTGGGGCAGCGCTGCGCTCGGCGGGATCATCGTGGTGGTCCTGACCCTGATCTCCTCGCTGGTGATCATGGGCATCACCTTCGCCCTGCTACGGGTACGCAAGACTGTGCTGCAGGCGATGGACGAGGTGGTCACCAAGCTCGTGGACAAGTTCCTCGAGACGAACAACACGCCGAAGCCGGACAAGGGTGGGCTGATGCCCGCTCTGGCTTCGGGTGCGGGGGCTGGCGCGGGTATGGCCATGGGCAACAAGCTCGCCAACGGGTTCAACAGCAAGACCAGCGGTCCGGCGTCCCCGAACACGGGCAAGCCCACAGGCAAGCCCACGGGCAAGACGGCGCCGACGAACGCCGGCGGCACGAACGGTGACGCCATGGAGTTGACGTCCGGTAAGCAGCAGCTGAGCCTCGAGGGTGGCGGGCAGGACGGACCGGATGGCCCGGACAGCCCGGTGCTGGATGGTGGTCCTGGTGGTGGTGGCTCCGGCGGCGGCAGTGACGGCGTCAAGGCTCTGCCGGGCGGCATCGGTCCCGCCGGCGTTCTGGGCACGCCCGGTCGCGACGGACACACCGACAAGGGTGGTCCGCTGCAGCTGACGAGTGGCAGAGCGGGCAGCTCGCGCTCGGACAAGCAGACGGCGCAGAGTCTAAGCAACCAGGGTGGCCTGTCGAACCTCGGGTACAGCGCGGACGGCCACAAGGTCATCCGCGGTGAGGTACTTTCCTCGTCGACGGAGCCGTCGAGTTCTCGTGGTGATGCTCAGGGCCAGAGCGGCGCCGGCGGCCCAGGTTCTGTCCCGACCAGCGGAAACGGTAAGGCTGTCGCCGGTCAGACGGGACCGACGCAGTTCGGCACGGGTTCACAGGGTGCGCAGAACCAACAGGGCGGCAACCAGCAGGCTGCACCGCAGCGCTTCAGCGGAGACGCTGTGCCTGCCCCGGATCCTGCTCCGACGCAGTCGGGTGCGCCGAGCACGCGTCCGACACGCTCCGCTCAGGGCGCCACCCCTGCCCCGGCTCAGGCTCAGGCTCCGACGCAGTCGGGTGCGCCGAGCACGCGTCCGACACGCTCCGCTCAGGGCGCCACCCCTGCCCCGGCTCAGGCTCAGGCTCCGACGCAGTCGGGTGCGCCGAGCACGCGTGCGACACGCTCCGCTCAGGACACCCCTGCCCCGGCTCAGGCCCGGACCCCCGTCCGGCCGCCGGCACGGCAGGGGCAGGCCGTGGCGCAGGCGAACCGTGACCGGCCGCTGCCCGTCATCAACGCCCGCGGCGACGGCGCCTCGGCTCCGAGGCAGCCCGGGGCCGGTGCTCCGGCTGTGGGTCAGACTCCGGCTGCGCCTGGTGCGCGGACTCCGGCTCGGACACATGCAGCGCATCGGCCGGGTTCGATCCAGGCGTCGCCGCCGCGTCAGACGCCCGCCCCGTCGGCTCATGCTCCGCGGCCGCCGGCTCCTGCACCGGCACCTGCGCCGGCTCCTGCGCCGGCTCCTGCGCCGCGGCAGGCTCCGGTTCCGCGTCCGCCTCAGGTTGCCGATCCGACCCCTCAGAGCGTGGGGACCCCGGAGCCGCAGCAGCGGCCGGCCGGTGGCCCCCGCCGAGGCCGGCGCGAGGAGGACTGATCGTCCGATCGAGGGCGAGCGTGGAGGCCTGACGCACCCGGTGAGAACGATCATCCTCACCGGGTGCCGCCCTTTGAGCAGCGTGAGGAGAAGGAGGGGGCATGAGGCTCGGATCGAGGCTTCGCGGCGAGTTCCCGCGTGGCTGGTGGAGCTCGGCGCGATGGTGGGTCACCGGGATCCGTGAGCTGGCACTGAGTACTGCGGCGGCTGTGGCTACCGTAGTGTTCGTCGGCGAGATGGTGCGCGCCGTGCGGCATCGTGACGAGCCGAGGATCCTGGCGCGTCTGGTCGGCTCGTTCGAGGGGTACGTGTCGGGCCTTCTGGTCAACGGCGCAGGCTTGGGCGTTTTGGGCACCATGGAGATCGAGAATGATCTGCCTGTGGTGCTGATGGTGCTGCTGACGGGGTGGTGTCTGTCCAACATCGGCGTCAGCGCCGTGGTGTTCGTCGTGGTGGCCCAGTCGAGGATTCGGAGGCCAGAGGCATGGGCCGAACTCGATTTCGTCGAGCGGCATGCCCCGAAATACGGCCAGCCGCCGGAGACGATCGAGGAATACCGGGCGCTGCAGCTTCAGGAGTAGACGTCAGAGGCTTGACCAGCCGAGGAAGGACAGAACCCCGTGGACGCGATGCCCACGGGGTTCTGCGCTGCTTGGCCGGCCGAGCGGGACGTCGACGCTACTTCCCGCACTTGGCCTTGAAGCCGTCCAGCAGAGCCTTGCCAGCATCCGAGTTGTCACGCACGTACGCGCTACCGCTGATGCTGATCGAGGTGTTGCTGGTTGAGATGGACTCGCTGCCGGTCCGCTTGTTGCGGCTGTCGTCTCCGGCGACCGTCCAGATGATCTGGGACTGATCCTTGTTGAACTCGCCGGTGCTGGTCACACCCGGCTTCTCGTAGACACCATCGCAGCTGTACTCATGATGCGAGACACTGTTGCCCTTGACGACCAGCTGGCCGAGGTCGGACGTGCCGTTGACGTCCTTGACGTAGTAGGTACCGTCGAGCTTGCTGGCGCCGTCGCTGCTTCCGCTGCAGGCCGTGAGTATGAGTGAGCCCGCGGCCAGGGCCGCGATGGACACGGTCATCTTGGCCCGCGTCCTACGTACAGTGCTGGTGATCCTCATGGCGTTCTCCCTTCATTCGTTATGGAAGTCGGTTTGAGACAGAAGGCCAGTCAAAATAACCTATGGATAGGTGACTTTGGCGGACCGGGACCGTCTGTCAGGTGCCTTCTCGGAGGTTGTCGAGCCGATGCTCAGTCAGCGCTGGCGCGAACTCGGCCTGATTGAGCGCGTGTTCGCCGTCTTGGATGCGCCACTGCCGACGCTGCACGGGCGGGGCGTCTGCTTCTTGGACTGCCAGGTCGCCGAGTTCACGCAGCTCTGCGTACGCTCCCTGCAGCTGTTCCTCGTGGTGTGCCGACCTGACCCTGAGGCGGCCAGCCCGCTCTTCCCACCCGCGCAACCGCGACTCGCGGTCGAGCCTGGTCTCCCCCTCGATCCAGGCACGAAGCCCGGTTGGGTCGACGTCACTCGGGAGCCCGGTGGCGAAAGGCCCCGCGGGTTCCGGCATGTCGATAGGGATGTGCGACAGCAGCACCGCGGGGGTCGTGTCGAGCACATAGGCGATCGCGACGAGATCGTCGACGGTCACGGGGCGAGCACATCGCTCCATCTCCGCGAGGGCGTCGGCCGAGATCGGGTGATCGAGCATCAAGAGCACGTAGGCCAGCTCGTCGATGGTCAGCTCGCGCAGCTGGCCGTAGTGGGTGATGGCGTCGGACACAGCAAGGGATGTTCACGACCATGCGGCCTGCCGAGCTCTACGCTCTGCGCCGCGAGTTCTGCCACCCGAACTGGCCGACCTCAGACCCCGACCTTGAACGGCGGAAAGAAGCCCTGGAGCGCTACGGGCCAACGGCACTGCCCGCGCTGCGCGTCCAGTGGCAGTTCCAACGCGATTTCGGCAAGGGGCCGGTGAAGCTCTTCCCACCGAAGTACGAATCCCATCGAAATCTCCCCCTCCCCGGATTCATCGCGGAGCTGCACACGGCGCTCCTCGCCACCCATGACCACGAGTACCTGTTCCCAGCGATCAGCGGCGGGCTGCTGGCCAACACAAACTTCAGCTACTCCTACTGGCGGCCGGTCTCGCGCGGGCGACCAGCCTCCGAGGAGTTCGCGAGGATTCGCCTGGGCCAGCCCCCGCTGGCCATCTCCCGCCGCCCCCCTTCCAGAGGTCCCTGCGACCGCGTACGCCGGGAAGCGGCTGTACCTGCTTCGCCACGGCGGCAAGGAGTGGCTCGACGAAGATCGACACAGTCGCATCGCCGTGGAGACCCGCATGGGCCACGAGGTCGCCTGCGTGGAAGTCCGGGACCAGGGGCACGTGGTGAATCGCAAGCGTGTCGCTCGGATCATGCGGGAGCGTGAGAGCGTCGGGATAACTCGACGGAAGTCGCGGTCGCTGACGAGACAGGACCGTACGGCGCCGCCGGCGCCGGATCTGATTCTGCGGGAC
>NZ_JBFRER010000147.1:0-17631 GCF_052114405.1 Streptomyces sp. M-16
CCGCCGCGCTGGGGGCGGCGGCCGCCGCGCTGGGGGCGGCGGCGCGGAACGGCCTCCGGGGCCGCCTCCGGAGAGGAGAACCCGCCGGCCACGGCCACGCGCGCCGGGGCGGTTTCGGCCGAGGGCTGCGTCCGCGGTGCGGGCGCCTGGCCCTGGGCCCGCCCGAGGACGGTGATGTGATGGATGAGGCGTGCGCAGGCCTGGCAGATTTCGGCGAGCGTCCAGACCTGCCCCACGGCCGGGTTGTGGATGAGGACCAGCAGGGGCGATCCGGTGCAGGACGCCCGGCTGTCCTCGTGGTAGGAACAGTCGGCCGCGCGGCAGGCACACGCGGCGTTCGGCCGTACGGTGGCCAGCCGGGCGTGCGCCCTGATGTGCTCGGCGGCGAAACGCCGCATGGCCACGGTGTCCTTGGAACGGGGCGGCATACGGCACGCCCCGGTGCTGCAGGTGACGGAGACGGTGTGGTCCGCGTGGCCGGTCAGGCGGACCGTCCAGGTCCGTCCGGCGACGCGCGATGCGGGCAACATGGTCATAGGGAAACCGTTCGTTCACGAAATGCGGTGGTGTGTGCCCTGGTCGGCGGTCTCAGGTGCGGGGCAGGGGATCCGACGCGGCGGGCTCGGCGGGCTCGGCGCGTTGGCGGCGAGCGCGTGTCGAGGTGGCTGTCGCACGTCGTGCGGGGGCACGGGCCGTAGACGGCCTACTGATGTTTTCGCACGTGGGCGGTGGGCTGTCAACGGAGCGACCCCACATCGGCGCAGCGGGCGTCACCCGCCGGGCCGTGTCCGGCGCCCGGAGGTGGCGCGCTCACGCCTCCCGGGAGGCGCGGATCGCCTCGACCAGCCCCGTGACGAGGTGGGCGCGCGGCACCATCGCGTCGACCATGAGGTATTCGTGATCGGCGTGGGCGCCGCCGCCGACCGCCCCCAGCCCGTCGAGGGTGGGTACGCCCAGGGCCGCCGTGAAGTTGCCGTCGCTGCCGCCGCCGACGGCCTTGCCCTCGATGCCCGGCCGGAGGCGCCGGGCCACCTCGAAGAGTTCCGCCGAGGCCGATTCCGGCATCGGGGGCCGGCCCACGGCGCCCCGGACCGAGATCCGCGCCTCGTCCAGGTGCGGAACCAGCGCGGCGAACGCCGACTCGATCCGCTCCTTCTCCGCGTCCGACTCGACCCGTACGTCGACGATCACGGTCGCCTCCGCCGGAACCACGTTGTCCAGGGTCCCGGCCGAGGCCACGGTCGGCGTCACGGTCGTCCCGGCCTCCGGCCGGTTCAGCGCGGCGATGTCCAGTACCTGGTGGGCCGCCTCGACCAGGGCGTTCACCCCGGCCGCGGGCTCCAGCCCGGCGTGCGAGGCCCGGCCGGTGATGGACACCTGGAAGGTGCCGCACCCCTTGCGGCCCGTCTTGAGCCCGCCGCCGTCGGCCGCGCCCTCGAACACCAGCACCGCACCGCAGGCGCGGGCCCGCTCCTCGATCAGCGCGCGGGAGGATCCGGAACCGACCTCTTCGTCGGCGGTCACCAGGATCTCCACGCCCGACAGGTCGTCCAGCGCGGCCAGTCCGTGCACGGCCTGCACCAGTCCGCCGAGCATGTCGAAGACGCCGGGGCCCGTCACGCGCCCGTCCGCCACGCGGAACGGCCGCCGCTCCAGCGTGCCCAGCGGGAACACCGTGTCGTGGTGGCCGAGGATCAGCACCCGGGGATCGCCGCCGCCGGACCAGTGCACGTGCGGCCCGGCCTCGCTCTCCACCAGGACGGCCCGCCCGCCCAGGCGGCCCTCGATGACCTCCGCCACCGTCTTGGCCGACGCGCCCAGGGCGTCGAGATCACGCGACGGTGACTCGACCTCGACCAGCGTCCGCAAGTCGTCGAGCATCGAGTCGACCCGCACGTCGACGCTCTTGTGCATCCTCATGCTCCAAGGATACGTGGCGCGCCCCGGCCGCGCGGACCTGCCCCCGACGGGTGTCGCGGCGCCGGCGACCCGTGCCGCGCGTCCGCGGGGGCCCTCGCAAGTGCGCTCCCCCACACCCTCGTTGGTGCTCGCGGGGCATCGGGTAGCTTTCTGGCAACTGATTCCGATGCTACGGGGCTGACGTGTTGGAGCTGAGGGGGAGCGGGGCCGAGCCGCTGGAGGCGGAGGACCCGCGTCGGATCGGCGCGATCGCGCTGGCGGGACGGCTCGGGGCCGGCGGGATGGGGCGGGTGTACCTCGGGGTCCACGAGGGCCGGTACGTCGCCGTCAAACAACTGCTGGCCTCCGTGGTCGGGGAGGACGCGGACTTCCTGCGCCGTTTCGGGCACGAACTCGACAACCTGGCCCGGCTGCCCGCAGGTGCCACCGCGCCGCTGCTCGCGAGCGACCGCGACGCCCGGCCGCCGTGGTTCGCGACCTCGTACGTGCCCGGCCTCACCCTGCGGGAGGCCGTCGGGCTGAACGGGGGCCCGCTGCCCGCAACGGCGCTGTGGGCGCTGCTGCGGGAGGCGGCGGCGGGCCTCGCGGCCGTGCACGCGCTGGACATGGTGCACCGGGACGTGAAGCCGTCGAACGTCATGCTGACCCTCGACGGGCTGACCCTCATCGACTTCGGCGTGGCCCGGGCGGCCGAGCAGAGCCAGCTGACCAGGACCGGCATGGTCGTGGGCACGCCCGCCTACATGGCTCCCGAGCAGGCCTCGGGCAAGCGGGCGGTGAGCGGCGCCACCGACGTGTTCGCGCTCGGTTCCGTCCTCGCCTACGCGGCCTCCGGGCGGCCGCCGTTCGGTGAGGAGTCGGGGCACGGTGTGCTGTACCGCATCGTGCACGAGGAACCGGACCTGGAGCCGTTGCGGGAGGTGGATCCGGACCTCGCCGAGCTGGTCGCCTCCTGCCTCGACAAGGATCCCGAGGGCCGGCCCACGGCCGCCGGACTCCTCGAACGCGCCACGCGGCACTCGCCGGGCGACGGACCTCCGTGGCCGGGAACGATCGCCGAGCGGCTGGCCGAGCGGGCCGCCTTCGCCGCCCGGGTACAGGAACTCGATGTACCGACGCTGCCGCTGTCCGGCAAAGGACCCGAGCCGGAGCCGGAGGTGAGGACGGAGCCGGAGAAGGCGCCCGGCCCGGAGGCCGCCCCGGAGGTCACCCCGGGGGCCGGTTCGCGGCCGGAACGTCCCGGTCGGCGCCGCCGTGCCCGCGTGTTCCTCGCCGTCCTGCCCGTCGTGGTGGTCGCGGGCGGGACGACCCTCGCGATCCAGCACCTTCCGTACTCCACCTCACCGCAGGCCAAGGCGGGGAGCACTCCGCTCCCCTCCCTGTCGGCCCCGGCCGGTGCGGCGCCGTCGGCGTCGGGCTCCGGTCCGTCGGGTACGGCGTCGCCCGGGCCCTCCGGATCCCCCGGAGCCTCGCCCGGCCCGGACGGCGGGGTGGGCGTGACACCCCCCGGTACGGGCGCACCTCCGGCCGGGGGCGGCGCGGGACCCGGCCCCGGCGCCGGGGGCAACGCCGGCGGCCAGAACGGATCGGGAGGTTCCGGGAACGGCGGGAACGCGGGCGGGAGCGGCACCGCGCGTCCCCCCGGCGGCGGCGCCTCCACGGCACCCGAGGTCCCGCCGGCACCGCCTGCGGCCCCGTCCGGTACGGGCCGCTACCGCAACGGCGACGACGGCACCTGCGTCACCCAGGTCTTCGGCGCTTCGAGCGCCGGGGACTGCGCCGACGCGACGGCCCGCTGGACGGTCCGCGGCAGGGGCGACGGCAGCTTCAAGCTGGCCAACCAGCAGTCCGGCCAGTGCCTGTACTCCAACGGTCTCAACCAGGCCGTCTTCGTCGGCGACTGCGCCCAGGACATCGGGCGCGTGTGGCGGTCCGGTGCGGACGGCAGCCTGCGGGCCGACCTCGGCGGCGGCTGCCTCGACCTGGGCATGACCAGCGGTCTGGTGACCTCCACCTGCGCCGGACACGCCTCGCAGCGCTGGACGAAACAGTCCTGACGGGGCGTGGCCCGGCCCGGTCCACGGCCGTCGGTGCGGCCGGCGGCACGGTTCGTGGAACCGACGCAGGGGACTGCCTCCCGGCATCGGGACGCGGGGTACTAGGATGATGAACGTAGGGCCCGGATACCGTATCCCCCGTCGGTATCCGGGCCCTTCATGTCTTGGCGGGGCCGTCGGCCCGGCGGAAGGCAGTACGGAGGGGCCCCGGGAGAACCCGGGGCCCCTCCGTCGTGCGGGCTCGTCCCGCCCCACCCCCGTGGGGGCAGAACGAGCCCGGTCTCGGGGCCCGCTCAGCCGGTGAAGGCGGGCGGACGCACGGGATCGGGGAGCCGGCGGGCCAACTGCCCGGCGAGGGCGACGACCGTGCGGTCGGCCAGGTAGGGGCCGATGATCTGCACGGCGAGCGGCAGCCCCTCCGCGGTCCGGCCCGCGGGCATGACCAGGGCCGGGAGCGAGACGTGGCCGGCCAGGTTCAGCCAGGCCGTCTGGTCGAAGTACGGGCGCTTCACGCCGTCGACGGTGATGTACCGGCCCGGGACGGGAGTGTCCGTCTGGTCGTCCACGGCGGCCGTCGGTGCGGCCGGGGTGATCAGGACGTCGTGGGTGGCGAAGTAGTCGGCCCAGCGGCCGCGCAGCTCCTCGCGTTCCTCGTTCGCGCGCAGCCAGTCCCGGTGCCGCATGGTCCGCGAGTGGAGGAAGAGCCCTCGGGGGTCGTCGGCGGGGATCTTGTCGGCGGCCTCGACGTCCTCGGTGAATCCGGCGTCGGGGGCGGTGGCGCTCGCCGTCGCGTACATGAGGCGCTGGAACAGCCGGTCGCTGCCGGCGAGGTCCACCGGCCGGGCCGTGTGGTCGACGGTGGCCCCGGCGGACCGCAGGAGTGCGGCGACCCGTTCCAGGAGCCCCCGGGTGTCCGCGTCGACGTGACAGTACGGGTCGTCCTGCCACACGCCGACGCGGTACTCCGCGAGACGGCTCCGCCGCGGCGCCGGGAGGTCGATCCGCCAGGCCGCGGCGTCGGCCGGGGAGGGGGCGGCGAGGACGTCGAGGAGGAGGTCCAGGTCCTCGGCGTCGCGCGCGATCGGCCCGAGGGTGAGCATGTCGGAGCTGGTGAGCCAGCCGGGCGGGCGCGGGATGTGCCCGCGGGTGGGGACGATCCCACCGCTGGGCCGCAGCGCGTACACGCCGCAGTAGGCGGCCGGGAGGCGGAGCGAGCCCGCGAGGTCGGAGCCGACTTCGAGGCTGGTCAGGCCCGCGGCGACGGCGGCGGCCGGCCCGCCGGAGGACCCGCCCGCGGTCTTCGTGGCGTCGTGGGGGTTGCGGGTCCTGCCGAAGAGGGGGTTGGAGGTCTGCAGGTCCTGGCACATCACGGGGACGTTCGTCTTGCCGACGATGACGGCGCCGGCGGCGCGCAGGCGCGCCACGGTGTCGGCGTCCCGGCCGGGGACGTGGTCGGAGAGGTCCGGGGAGCCGCAGGTGGTGCGGAGCCCCTTGGTCTCCAGGGCGTCCTTGAGGGTGATGGGCAGGCCGTGGAGGGCGCCGAGCGGTTCGCCGGTCGCGGCGAGGTGACGGTCGGCCGCGTCGGCCGCCGCGCGGGCTCCGTCGGCGTCGAGGGTGACGACGGCGCCCAGGGCGGGGTTGGTCCGGTCGATGTGCGCCAGGGTCTGCTCCAGCAGGGCCCGGCTGGTGACGGTGCGCCGGCGCAGCGCGCCGAGCTGTTCGTGGGCGGGCGCGAGGTGCAGGTCAGCGCGCGGGGGGCGGGCGGCGCCGCCGGCGCGGTTGCGCGCGGCCGCGGGTGTGGTGGCCATGGCCGCCGCCGCGGCGACGGCCGTGCAGGCGACGATCAGGGTGCGGCGGAGGATCACGAGCGGGCTCCTGAGGTGATGCCGCGGGAGGCGTCGCGGCGCTCGGGCGTGGGCGGGGTGAAGTAGGAGGCGACGCGCTGGAGGTGGAGCAGCTCGTCCTCGGTGGTGGCGAGGGGCAGCGCGGCGTCGGCGTACTCGGCGGGTGTGGCTACGGGGTCGTCGGCCCGGTGGCGGACGAGGGCGGCGTGGATCTGGTCGGCGGTGACGGCCGCGACGAGTTCGGCGCCGGTGAGGCCTTCGGCGCGGCGGCGGCCCTCGGCGTGTTCCCGGGCCGTCGGGTCGAGGTAGCGGCGCATCAGTTTCTGGCCCTGGCGGATCTCGACGCGGCGGCGCAGCAGGGGGAAGTGGGCGCTGCGGCCCCGCAGGACGTCCTGGCGCTGGCGGGCGGGGCGGCGCAGGGTGATGCCGGGGTCGGCCCGGTCGAGTGCGGTCCAGAGGGGGGCCAGGCGTCGGTAGCGCAGGTGTGCGGTGCTCCAGCCGAGGGCGCTGGTGGCGCGCCGGGCGACGGTGGGGATGAGGTAGCCGATCTGGGTGAGGGTGGCTCCGATGTCCCCGCAGGCCCAGGCGAATCCGTTGAGCCCGTTGACGCTGAATCCGGTGTCGGCCCCGACGACGGCGGCGAGGCGGATGCCGCTGTAGCCGAGGGTGATGACCGCGCCGATGGCGACGAGGCGCAGGCTGAAGGCGATGGAGCGGTCGGTGGCGGTGCGCGCGTACTTCCAGCAGGAACGCGCCAGGTAGATCTCGGCGGCGCTGTACATGCCGAAGTAGAGGAGGACGTACGCCTGGAAGACCGGGTCGTGGGCGTAGTAGAGGGAGAAGTCGGTGGGCCGGGTGGTGGCCGGGGTGAGCAGGGCGAACAGCACGGCCATGGTGGCGATGACGGCCCCTGCGGCGAGGAGCAGGTGGCGGCTGCGGCGGCGGGCCCCGTCGAGCGGCTTGGACCAGTGGGCCAGGACGGTGGCCTGGAGCGCGAGGACGAGCATGACGCAGCCCTGGGCGATCGGCACGACGATGTTGGGGACGCCGAGGAGGCCGTCGATCCGCACCCAGACGGGGGTGAGGGAGACGGCGTAGCTGAGCGCGGAGAAGCCGTAGGTGAAGGCCAGGGCGACGAGCGCGGGGTCGCGGCGGCTCCCCCGCAGGTCGCGGAAGAGGATCAGGAAGCCCGTACCGGCGATGGCCAGGCACAGGGGGTGAAGTACGTCTTTCACGGGTCCCTCTTCGGTCAGCGCAGCAGCGTGCGGGCTATGGGGTCGGCTTCCGGGGTCTCCGCGACGCGTACGGGGGTGGAGAGGCGCTCCTGCAGGAGGGAACCGAGCAGTTCGGCTTCGAACTCCTGCGGCTCGTTGTAGCGGGTCCGGCCGAGGACGAGTTGGACGGTGGCGGGGTCGATGTCGGTGATGAGTCCGCCGAGGTTGCCCGCGGCGAGGGGGGTGTCCCCGCGGTGGCGTCCCAGCATGTGGCCGAACTCGTGGCCGACGATGATCTCGGCGTGGGCGCGGCTGATGGCCGTGTCGTAGAAGACGTAGTCCGTGTCGCCTGTGGCGAGCCACAGGCCGCACGGGGCGGAGGCGTCGAGCGAGTCGGGGTCGGCCGGGTCCGAGGCGAACGGCATGAGCTTGATCGAGCGGTCGAAGCGCTCTTCCATGAACGGGACGAGGTCCAGGACGCTGTCGACCGCGGGAAGGTCGAGACCGGCCACGAACGCGCGGTTGCGGCGCTCGACCTCGTCGGCCTCGCGGTCGGCCGCGCGCTTACGACGCCTGGGCCACATGGGGCTTCCCCTTCCCGTCCGGGCGGCGGACGCTGGTCACGGCAGGTCCCTTTCGGGATCGGCGGGCAGACCTTCCTCTTTCCGTACGGCTTCGAGGGCCGCCARCACCTTGCGCTGGCCGGCGGCGGAGACGCCCATCGCGCGCARGGCGATCTGCTCGACTCCGTTCTCCTTCAGTCTGCGCAGGATCTCGAACTGGGTGGTGATCCTGCGGGTGACCTCGTCCTCGACGAAGTAGGAGGCCTCCACGCCGAAGAAGCGCGCGAGCAGGGGCACCATGGTGATGGTGGGGGTCCGCTTGCCCGCGCGCAGGTAGCTGATGTGGGAGCGGGTGTAACTGTCCTCGCCGTAGGAGGAGATGGTGCGGGCCACGTGGGCGTTGGTGTACTCCTCCGCTCCCGGTGGGCGCACCCGGTCGAAGAGGAAGTTGAGGCGGTCGCTGAAGGGGGCCCCGGGGCCCGGAACCGGGACCCGGCCCGATCGCGTCGCGCCCGGTCCGTCGGGACCGGCGTCTGAGTCCACCACTGCGTACCGCTCCCTTTCCTCAGGCGTAACTATAGTTGACGCCCTTTGCGCGTAACTATAGTTGACGATCCGGGGGCCGGGTCTGCGCAGGGGTGCCGCTCGGACGCTCACGGGCTTCTGATACTTCTACAAGCCATGGACATGATCACTCGAAGACAAGCCTTCGGCATCGCCGTCGGCGCGGCCGCAGCCGTGGGGCTGACGGCCTGCGACAAGGGGGGCTCCGGCTCCGCCTCGGCGAGCGCCTCCCCGAACGCCAAGGCCTCCGGCTCGGCGCTCTCCATACCCACCGGCGGCATCGACGAGGTCTACGAGGGCCGCCGCATCCAGATCACCCTCGACCCGGGCGCCCACCACGACGGCCAGCACATGCCGGGACTGCCGACCATCAAGATCGACGGCAAAGAGCTGCACCTCATGCGCAACGCCGACAACAGCTGGGTCACCGTGGTCAACCACTACGAGACCTTCGCCGATCCCATCTCGGCCGCCAAGGCCGCCGTACGCGACCTCCAGGGCGCGAACCTGATCCCCTTCACCCCGAAGGGAGAGGCCCTGTGACCGTCCGCAAGAGCCAGTCGAAGCTGACCGCCGAGGAGAAGCGCGCCTTCACCAACGCGCTCCTCGAACTCAAGCGCACCGGCGTCTACGACCGCTACGTGAACGCCCACAACGCCTTCCTGATGAGCGACAGCGACTTCGGCGACCGGGTCGGCCACCGCGCCCCCTCGTTCCTCCCCTGGCACCGCCGCTTCCTGCTCGACTTCGAGTCGGCCCTGCAGAAGGTGGACCCGAAGGTCTCGCTGCCGTACTGGGACTGGACCGTGGACCGCACGGCGTCCTCCTCCCTGTGGGCCGCCGACTTCCTCGGCGGCACCAACCGGGCCCGCGACGGGCAGGTGCTCGACGGGCCCTTCGCGTACGCGGGGGGCAAGTGGGCCATCACGGTCGGCGTGGACGCGCGCACGTACCTGCGGCGCAGCCTCGGCGCGGGCGGCGCCCAGCTGCCGACCAAGGACGAGGTCAACTCCGTGCTCGCCATGCCGACGTACGACTCGGCGCCCTGGAACAGCACCTCGGGCGGGTTCCGCAACCACCTGGAGGGCTGGCGCGGCCCGGGTCTGCACAACAAGGTGCACGTGTGGGTGGGCGGGCACATGGCCAGCGCGGCGTCGCCCAACGACCCGGTGTTCTGGATGCACCACGCCTTCATCGACATGCTGTGGTCCGAGTGGCAGCGCCGGAACCCCAAGTCCGCGTACCTGCCCGCCGCACCCACGGCGAACGTGGTGGACTTCCACGGCAAGCTGCGGCCGTGGAACGACGTGACCCCGGCGGACCTGATGGACCACCGCAAGTTCTACACCTTCGACACCGAGCGGTAGTGCACGGCGGGGCGCCGGCGTGGTGTTGATCACGCCGCGCCCCGGTGTGGGCCTGGGTGCCCAAGCAGTACAAGGAGAAGAAGTACGAGAACAGCGCGTTCCCGGTGCTGACGGCGCTGCCGGGCGCCTCCGGCTATCCGACGAACCACTGGTTCGGGGCCGACTTCAAACTCCAGGAGCGCATCGCGCAGCAGGTCGAGGCGGGCAAGTCGCTGCCGTTCATCGTGATGATGCCGGTCCTGAACGCCAAGCTGGACCAGTACTGGGACGGCAGCGACATCCCCGGGCAGCCGAAGATGGGCACCTGGATGTCCGACGACGTACCGGACCTGGCGCGCGAGAAGAACGGCCCGAAGGTCCACATCTCCTTCCTGCTCGGCGACAAGGAGGAGGGGGCGAAGACGAAGGCCTTCAAGGAGAAGATCGGCAAGCGCCCCGTCGAGACGGACCTGCACATCGTCCCCAACGCCGGGCACGACGGCTACAAGTACGCCGACGGCCTGTTCCAGGGACCCCTGGAACGGATCAGCAAGCGCATGATCGGGCCGGTTCCCGGCGCCTGACCCCGCTCGGCCCTCAGGGCTCGCCGTCACCCGTCGCGGACGGGGGCGGCAGCGCGGGCGCCGCGGGGCCGCGACGGGGCCGGCGCTGCCACCAGTGGCGGCGGCGCGGGTGGACCGCGCGGCTCGCGCGGCGGCCGAGGAGGAGATAGCCGAGGAGCGCGCCACCGGTGTTGAGGATGACGTCGTCGACGTCGAAGGCCCGCCCCGTCACCAGCGCGCCCTGGATGAGCTCCACGAGGGTCATCACGACGGCGGTCGGGAACGCCACGCGCAGCAGACCGCGGGTCTGCGGCAGGAGGACGGGCAGGAGCACCCCGAACGGGACGCCGAGCAGGAGGTTTCCGCCGAGCTGCTCGGCGGCCTCCCGGAGCGGCGCGCCGTCGAGGTAGGCCCTGATCGACGCGCCCGGATGGACGTTGCCCTGCACGAGGCCTGCCGACGCCGCGGACGGTTCGAGGGTGACGCGGGCCAGTGCGATGCCGAACAGGACGGTTCCGGCGAACGCGGCGAGCATCGCCAGGGCGCGGACGAGCGGACGGGCGGGCGGGGGCTGCGACGACGGCGGCGGGGTGGCGGCCTTCCGCGCTCCGCGGCGCCAGGCGTGGCCCCATTTCGCGGCGGTGGCGGCCTTCTTCGGCACGTCCACGGGTCCACTCCCTCCGGGCCGTTGCGGTTCCGGCGGGGCGGCTGCCCCGGGACCGCGCGTGTACCCCGTCGCGGAGCATCCACGCGCTCCGCCCGCCAACACGACGCCACCCCGCACATCGTCGAAGCCGATGCGGGGAGCCCGGCGTTCCAGGCGGGCCCCGCCGTGGTCGTCCGGCTCGCCGCCGAACCTCTGGCCTGACGGCACGCGGGGAGGAGGGGTACGTCGTGGACGTGAGGCGCGGGGTCGGCCGGCGTGAGCATCTGGCGGAGGCCGCGCGTGCCGGAAGGTCGGTACGACCTCCGCCAGGCCTTCCCCCCGCTGCCCGCACGGCCGCTGATACCCCGGAGGGCAACAGGCACCCCGGGGTTCAGGGGCCGCCGCCGGTCAGCTGATCGCCCAGGGGGCTGCGGCGGTACAGGACGTGCCGTCCGTCGCGTGCCCGGGTCACGAGTCCGGTCGCGTACAGCACCCGCAAGTGCTGTGACACCGCACTCGGGGTGACCCCGGTGCGGCGGGCGATCTCGACCGTGGGGAGCGGGGCTTCGAGCAGAGCCAGCAACCGGGTCCGGGACGCGCCGAGCAGGGACACGAGGGCGGAAGGGTCGGGGAGGGGCTCCGGGGCCCACAGGGTCGCCAGCCCGCGGCTGGGGTACGCCATCATGGGCGCCTCGTCCGCGCCGACCGGGGGTGCGGGTTTGTGCGCGAACACGGACGGTACGAGCAACAGCCCCCGCCCGCAGGCCCGGGCGTGATACCGGCTGACCATCTGACCGATGTGCAGCACGCCGTCGTGCCAGCGCAGGTTCGGGTGCATGTCGGCGAACAGCAGGCGGGCGCCCCCCACGGCCAGTTGCCGCGCGCGATAGGTCATGTCGGCCTCCAGCAGCAGCCGCATCCGCGGCCACACCGGCTCGACGGCGACCTCCCAGTACCGCCGCAGGAGGTCGCACAGGGCGTCGCGGAGCGCGAGGACGGATGCGTCGTCGGCGGAGCGGGCGGCGCGCAGCTCGTCGGGGAGCGGGTCCGGGGCGTGCGTGGCCAGCAGGTCGCGCCGGACCGTGGCGGGGGCGGTCCGGCCCACGACGGCCAGTTCGTCCTCCAAGGCCGGCTCGAAGCACGCGGGACGCGGCGTGAGGAAGTCGGGCAGGGTGCGCCGCGACGCGACCAGCGACATCAGCAGGCCGGTGTCGAGCCCGCCGAGCCGGCCGAGGACGGTCCGGCGCCACGGGAGGTGCAGCGCGGACAGTCCCGGGTCGCGCAGCACCCGGAGGCTGAGCACGGTCTCGTGCAGCGGTGAGACCGCGAACCGCGTGTCCGCCAGGTCCTCGACGCCCAGTTCGTAGCTGATCATCAAGCCATACGCTACATCGATTGGCGCGGAGCGTCCCGTGCCGTGGACTTCCCCGCATGACACCTCCGACTCCCGCAGGGGAACCGGCGATCGTCACCGAGGGGGCCGCCGTGCGGCGGCCCCCGGGTGACGGGACCACCCTGGGTCCCCGCACGGTGCTGCTCCTGGCCCTGACCTGCGCCGTCGGCGTGGGCAACGTCTACTTCCCGCAGGCGATCACCCCGCTCGTCGCCGCCGGGCTCGGCACGACGCCCGACGCCGCGACGCTGGTGGTGACGGCCACGCAGATCGGCTACACGGCCGGCATCCTCCTGCTGGTGCCGCTCGGCGACCGGATCCCGTACCGGCCCTTCCTCGTCGCCCTGCTCCTCCTCGCGGGGCTCGGCCTCCTCGCCGCGGGCTGCGCCCCCGCCCTGCCGGCCCTCGTCGCGGCCGCCGCGTGCGTCGGCGTCACCACGGTGGCCGCCCAGCTGATCGCCCCGCTGGCCGCGGGGATGGTGGCCCCCGACCGCCGGGGGGCCGTGATGGGCACCCTGCTGAGCGGGTCGATCGGCGGGATGCTGCTGGCCCGTACGTTCAGCGGCACGCTCGGCGAACGGCTGGGCTGGCGTGCCCCGTACCTGGTGGCGGCGGTCGTGGTGCTGCTGCTCGCGGTCGTCCTCGCCCGCGCCCTGCCGGTCACCGCCCCGCCGCCGCCCCGGCCGTACCCGTCGCTTCTGGCGGAGTCCCTGCGCCTGTGGCGCACCGAGCCGCAGCTGCGCCGTTCCTGCCTCTACCAGGCGACCGTCTTCGGTGGTTTCTCCGCCGTCTGGACCTGTCTGGCCCTCCTCCTCGCCGGCCCCGCCTACGGTCTGGGCGGGCAGGCGGTGGGAATGCTCGCCCTGGTCGGGGCGGTCACCATGTTCTGCACTCCGCTCGCAGGGCGTCTGGTGGACCGCAGGGGGCCCGATCCCGTGAACCTGGTCTGCGTGCTCGGGGTGCTCGTCGCGGCCGCGGTCCTCGCCGTCGGCGCCCGGGGCGGGACGGTGGGGACGGCCGCGCTGGTCGCGGGCACGCTGCTGCTGGACATCGCGATGCAGTGCGGTACGGTCGCCAACCAGGCCCGGGTCTTCGCCCTGCGCCCCGACGCCCGCAGCAGGCTCAACACCGCGTACATGACCTGCGCGTACCTGGGCGGCAGCGCGGGCTCGTGGGCCGGGGTGCGGGTCCACGACCGGGCCGGCTGGCCGGGCGTGTGCGCGCTCGTGGCCCTCCTCGCCTCCCTCGCCCTCGCCCGCCACCTGGTGGCGCTGTACGGGCGCCCGCCCGGGGCGGGCGCCCGTGGGGTACGGGTGCCGGGGGCCGGCGGACGGGGATGATGTCGGGGGCGTCGGCCGGACCGGCGGTCGCGGCCGACGCCCGGTCCCCCGCGGCTATTCGACGGTCGCCCAGTCCAGGGTCCGCGCCACCGCCTTCTTCCAGCCCTCGTAGCCTTCGGCCCGCTTCTCCTCGGACCACTGGGGCTCCCACCGCTTGGACTCCTGCCAGTGCGTGCGGAGCTCGTCCGTGTCCTGCCAGAATCCGGTGGCCAGTCCGGCCGCGTACGCGGCGCCGAGGGCGGTGGTCTCGGCGACGACGGGGCGGCTGACGGGTACCCCGAGGACGTCCGCCTGGATCTGCATGCACAGGTCGTTGGCCGTGACTCCGCCGTCGACCTTGAGTACGTCCAGGTGTACCCCGGAGTCCTGTTCCATGGCCTCCACGACGTCGCGGCTCTGGTAGCAGATGGCTTCCAGGGTGGCGCGCGCCAGGTGCCCGCTGTCGTTGTAGCGGGCGAGGCCGACGATGGCGCCGCGGGCGTCGGAGCGCCAGTAGGGCGCGAACAGGCCCGAGAAGGCCGGCACGAAGTACATGCCGCCGTTGTCCTCGACCGTACGGGCCAGGCGCTCGCTCTCCGCGGCATCGGTGATGATCTTCATCTGGTCGCGCAGCCACTGCACGGCCGAGCCGGTGACGGCGATGGAGCCCTCCAGCGCGTACACCGCGGGCTCGTCGCCGAAGCGGTAGGCCACGGTGGTGAGCAGGCCGTGCTGGGAGCGGACCACCTCGTTGCCCGTGTTGAGCACGAGGAAGTTGCCGGTGCCGTAGGTGTTCTTGGCCTCACCGGGCGCGTAGCAGACCTGCCCGACGGTGGCCGCCTGCTGGTCGCCGAGCACGCCCGTGATCGGGATCGCCGCCCGCAGGGGGCGGGAGCTGCGTGTGACGCCGAAGGCGGTGGGGTGCGAGGAGGAGTGGATGGCGGGGAGCATCGCGCGCGGGATCCCGAAGAAGCCGAGGAGTTCGTCGTCCCAGTCCAGGCTCTCCAGGTCCATCAGCATGGTCCGGCTGGCGTTGGTGACGTCGGTGGCGTGGATGCCTCCGTCGGGGCCCCCGGTGAGGTTCCACAGGACCCAGCAGTCGGTGTTGCCGAAGAGCGCGTGTCCTTGCTCGGCGGCCTCGCGGACGCCGTCCACGTTCTCCAGGATCCACTGGATCTTCCCGCCGGAGAAGTAGGTGGCCGGTGGCAGCCCGGCCTTGCGCCGGATGACGTCGCCCTGGCCCGAGCGGTCGAGCGCTGCCGCGATCGAGTCGGTGCGGGTGTCCTGCCAGACGATGGCGTTGTAGTACGGGCGGCCGCTGCGGGGGTCCCAGACGACGGTCGTCTCGCGCTGGTTGGTGATGCCGATGGCCGCCAGGTCGGCCGGGGAGAGGTTGCCGTGCCGGAGCGCGTTCTGCATCACCGAGTTGGTGCGCTCCCATATCTCCACCGGATCGTGCTCGACCCACCCCGACCTGGGAAGGATCTGCGCGTGCTCCAGCTGGTGCTTCGCGACCTCGTTGCCCGCATGATCGAAGATCATGAAACGGGTGCTCGTGGTGCCTTGGTCCACTGCGCCGACGAAGTCCGCCATGATGATGCCGCCTCTCTTCGGGGGAGAGCCCGTCCCGCGGCGGGCCGGTGTCGCCGCCCCGCCGCCGGATGACGCAGGGCTGTGGGTCAGGGCTCGGGGGTCGGGACCCGGCCCGTGGGCTCGGGCTCGGCGGTCGGCAGGAACCGGCCGACGAAGAGCTTGTACACGCCCGCGCCGAGCAGGCCTCCGATCAGCGGGCCGATGATGGGCACCCAGAAGTAGAAGTTCCCGTACTGATCTCGCCAGGCCCCTCTGTAGCCCGTGAGGAAGCTGGCGAGCCGCGGACCGAAGTCACGGGCCGGGTTGATCGCGTACCCCGCGTTCGTGCCCCAGGCCATGCCGATCGCGACGACGATGAGGCCGACGATGAACGGCGCCAGGTTGGCACCGGGCGGGGTGCCGAGCAGGTCCGTGACCGCGAAGATCAGCAGCAGCAGGATCGCCGTGCCGATGATCTGGTCCCGTAGCGCGCCCCATTCGGTGACCGGCAGGTTCGGGTTGCCGTTCGCCGGGAGCGTGGAGAAGACGCCCTGCGACTTGATGGTGTGGCCGGGGTCGTACGTGCCGAGCGCCTCGGTGTAGTTCCACCGCACGATGAGGGCGGCCACGAACGCGCCGGCCGTCTGCGCCACCACGTAGGGCGCCACCCGGCTCCACGGGAATCCCTTGAACGCAGCCAGCGCCACCGTGACCGCGGGGTTGAGGTGGGCACCGCTCAGGCGTGCCGCGAGGTACACGCCGAGGGTGACGCCGAGGCCCCAGGCCCACGCGATGCTGTCGTGGTTGCCGAGGCCGCCGGGCGGGGTGGTGAGTCCGCCGCCCGCGACCACTTGGGCCACGACGCCGCAGCCGAAGAGGATGAGGACCATCGTGCCGGCGAATTCGGCGGACACTTCGCCCACCAGCCCCGATGCCTTGAGACGATCAACCATGTGAGCCTGCTTCCCGCCGGCGGAGACCGGCTGTCACATCGGCCCGTCGGTGCCGCCGCCAGCCGCGGCGCCCCGGCGGTCGGTCGCTCGTGCGGAGCCTCGGCGCCCGTCGTGGCGCACGCTGAGTGCGCGGGGACGGACGACGGGGAAAATCTCCGCACATGCCGCATACCCGGTTGTATCGATCTAATCACTTGATCAGTGCGGCTGCTCCTTGTGGCCCTCCGCCGGCATCACAGGGGTTGACACCCGAAAAGTGTGAGTGATTGAGTACTCACATGCAACCGGAACGCCAACGCCAGCTGTCCACCGCGGAGGAACGCCGCGAGACGGTGCTGCGCACCGCCATCGGAGCGTTCGCCGCGCGCGGATACTTCGGCACCACGACCACGGAAGTCGCCAAGGCCGCCGGGATCTCGCAGGCGTACGTCTACCGCCTCTTCCCCAACAAGGAGGCCCTGTTCGTGGCCGTGGTGGAGCACTGCTTCGTACGGGTGCGGGCCAGCCTGGAGGCCGGCGCGGCCGGTGCGCGCGGCAGCTCGCCGGAGGCCGTGCTCTCCGCGATGGGCGACGCGTACGCCCATCTGATCAGCGACAAGGATCTGATGCTGGTCCAGCTGCACGCCCAGGCCGCCGCGGTCTCCGAGCCCGCCGTCCGCGAGGCCGTGCGGGCCGGTTACGCCCGCACGGTCGAGTACGTGCGCGGGGCCTCCGGCGGCGACGACCGCCAGGTCCAGGAGTTCTTCGCCGTCGGGACGCTCTGCCACCTGGTCGTGTCGATGGACGCCGGGGCGGTCGACGCGCCCTGGACCCGCACCCTGACGGCCGGGATCCGGCACTACTGACAGCCCGCTCCCCCGGACGGCGGCCCGCCTGAAGCCGGGGCGCCGTCCTCGCGGCGCAAAGAGTGAGTGGTTAACCACACATAAAGAAGGAGCGTCACCCGTCATGAGCACCGAGCGCACCGAGCAGACCGAGCACACCCCGTGCCTCACGATCGACGAGAGCGCGCCGGCCGTCGTACGGCTGTCGACCACCGTCAACGCCCCGCTCGACACCGTCTGGCGGCTGCACACCGACATCGACGCCTGGCCCGACTGGAACCCGGACGTCACCCGGGCCGCACTGGACGGCCCCCTCACCCCCGGCGCCACCTTCCGCTGGCTCACCCACGGCCTCGACATCACCTCCACCGTCCTGCAGTTGGTCCCCGGCGGGCGGATCGTCTGGGGCGGCCCGGCCCAGGGGATCGACGGCGTGCACGTGTGGACCTTCGAGGAGGCGGACGGCGCCGTCACGGTCCGCACCGAGGAGTCCTGGTCGGGGGCGCCCGTGGAAGCCTCGCCGGAGCTGCTGCAACAGGCGCTCCACGACTCCCTCGTGCAGTGGCTCGCCCGGCTGAAGGAGCGGGCCGAGCGCGCGTGACCGCACCCGGCCCACCTGCCCCACCCGGCCCGCCCGGCACGCCACCCCGCGCCGTAGCCCGCTCCGTACTGCCACCCCACCGTCGAGATCCGAGGTCCTCACCATGACCATGACCAGCAAGCCCTACCTGACCGGCCACTACACCCCCGTCGCCGACGAGGTCACCGCCACCGGCCTCACCGTCGAGGGAACCCTGCCGCCCGAGCTGACCGGCCGCCTGATCCGCAACGGCCACAACCCCAAGCCCGGGAT
>NZ_JBFRER010000148.1:0-17578 GCF_052114405.1 Streptomyces sp. M-16
GAACGGCAGCGCGGCCCCGGCCGCTCCGGCCGTCGCCGTCCCGGCGCAGCCGGACGGGGAGCGCCCGCTGGCCAAGCCGCCGGTGCGCAAGCTCGCCAAGGACCTCGGCATCGACCTGGCCGCGGTGGTCCCCACCGGTGACGGCGGCATCGTGACCCGCGAGGACGTGCACGCCGCCGCTGCCGCCGCGATCGCCCCGGCGCCCGCGGCCGTCGCCCCGGCTCCGGTCGCCGCCGCGGCTCCGGCCGCCGAGGCGCCCGTACCCGTACCGCAGGCCGTGGAGGCCTCGGCCCGGGAGACCCGGATCCCGGTCAAGGGCGTCCGCAAGGTCACGGCCCAGGCGATGGTCAACTCCGCGTTCACCGCGCCGCACGTCACCGAGTTCATCACGCTCGACGTGACCCGGACGATGAAGCTGGTCCAGGAGCTCAAGGACGACCCGGACCTCCAGGGCCTGCGGATCAACCCGCTGCTCCTGATCGCGAAGGCCGTGCTCGTCGCGATCCGCCGCAACCCGGACGTCAACGCGTCCTGGGACGAGGCGGCCCAGGAGATCGTGCTCAAGCACTACGTCAACCTGGGCATCGCGGCGGCCACCCCGCGCGGGCTGATCGTCCCGAACATCAAGGACGCGCACGCCAAGACCCTCGGCGAGCTGTCGACGGCCCTGTCCGAGCTGGTCGCCACGGCCCGCGACGGCAAGACCTCCCCGGCCGACATGCAGAACGGCACCATCACCATCACCAACGTCGGCGTCTTCGGCGTCGACACCGGTACGCCCATCCTGAACCCGGGCGAGTCCGCGATCCTCGCGGTCGGCGCGATCAAGCTCCAGCCGTGGGTCCACAAGGGCAAGGTGAAGGCCCGTCAGGTCACCACCCTGGCGCTGTCGTTCGACCACCGTCTGATCGACGGCGAGCTCGGATCCCGCTTCCTGGCCGACATCGCGGCCGTCCTGGAGCACCCGCGCCGGCTGGTCACCTGGTCGTAGCGGCTTCGCGGCACGCCTTCCGAGGGGCCGGTCCCACGCACGCACGTGCGCGGGACCGGCCCCTCGTGTTCCACTTCCGCGCAGCTGAAACGCCTGGTCAGCGGCTTCGAGGCGTGTGATCATCGCCGGGTGATCTTTCGCGCTGCCACCACGGACCCCGCGGCCCTCGACCGTGCCGTCGCCTACCGGGCCGACGGCCCCGTCGCCGCCCTGACCGCCGAGCGGATCCGCGAGGAGCTCGCCGCGGACCGGATCCGTCCCGAGTGGATCTGGTCCGCCGAGGACGAGGACGGGGAGCTGCTCGCCCGCGCCCTGTGGTGGGGGCGGGCCGACAGCGAGCGGCCCGTCGCGCTCGACTGCCTCCAGGTCCGCGAGGGCGTGGCCGACCCGGCCGGCCTCGCCGCGGGCCTCCTGGAAGCCGGCCACGCCGCCTTCGGCAAGGCCCCGGGCTACCACATCTCGCTGCCCCGCGACTGGCGGTCCGACCCGGCGCTGGCCTCGGCGGTCGCCTGGCGGCAGGAGGCCGCGCGGCGGGCGGGTCTGGAGCAGGAGGTCGAGCGCCTGCGCTACGAGTGGACCCCGGCCGCCGGGACCGCCGCACCCACCGGACGCCTCGTCTTCCGCGAGGGCACCGACGAGGAGTTCCTCGACGCCTTCGCCCGGCTCTCCCGGGGCAGCCTCGACGTGAACACCCGGCAGGAGCTTGCCGTGATGACGGAGGAGGAGTTCGCCAAGGACGACTTCGCCAAGGACGACTTCGCCTTCTACCTCGACTGCCCCGGCGAGCGCTCCTGGTGGCGCCTGGCCCACCTGCCCGACGGCACCCTCGCCGGGATGGCCATTCCCTCCGCGACCCCCTACCACCGCAACGTCGGCTACCTCGGCGTCGTCCCGGAGCAGCGCGGCAAGGGCCTCATCGACGAGGTCCTCGGCGAGATCACCCGCTTCCACGCCGCCGACGGCGCGGGCCGGATCACCGCGACCACCGACACCGTCAACCTCCCCATGGCCGCCGCCTTCGACCGGGCCGGCTACGAGGTCACCGAGATCCGCCTCGTCCTGGAGGAGCCGGCGGCGGTGTGACGCGGTAACCTCCCGCACCGGGAAGGGGGTCGGGGTGCCCATCACCGAGTTGCAGGTGTACTCCGTCGAGGAGGCCGACGTCACGGGCGGCGTGTGCCTCGTCCGGTGCCTCGGCGGGGTCGCCCGGTCCGGGCAGGTCTACGCCGCCGGGCCGTCGCGGCTCGGGCTGCGCCGCATAGAGCGCCACGGCCGCCCGGCCGACTCCTTCGACGCCGGGCACACGGCGCGGGTCCGCCTGACGGGGGCCGTGGTGGCGCTGCTCGGCCGGGGCCAGGTGCTGACCTCCGTACCGCCCGAGGGGCACGCCCTGGAGGAACTGGAGGCCTGGCTGGCCACCGGGCCCCCGCTGGGGGACGAGCCCCTTCCGCGGACCCTGCGCGGCCTCGCGGTGGGCGGGATGCGGGACCGCACCCTGCCGGACGCGGTGCGGCTGCGCTGGGGCCGGCTGGCGGTGGCGGCGGCGTACCGCTGCGCGCGGGCCGAGGGCGCCCCGGACCTGGTGCGGGGGATCRACCTGGCCTTCGTGCGGAGCTACCTGATCCGGGAGTTCGGGCCCGGACCGGGCGGGGACCCGGCCGCGCTGTGCCGGGAGGCGCTCGCGCTGATCGACCTGACCCCGGCGGAGGCGGCCGCACGGGCCCGGGACTGGCGCGCGCTGCCCCGGGAACGGATCGTGCACCTGAGGCTGATCAGGAACCTCCTGCGGTGGACGGGCGCCGCCCGCCCGTACCTGGCGCCCGGGGACCCGCTGGCGGCGGCGGTGGACGCCTGGTCACAGGTGGGCGGACGACTGCCCTGAAGCGGCTGTGGCCGGCCCTCGGCGGCCCCGGTAGGCGCGGAGGAAGGCCGCGACGCCGCCCCGGACGAGCCGGTCGGTCAGGGCCTCGGACAGGGGCAGGACCCCGTAGTGCGAGAGCTGTGCGACGGAGCTGGAGGTCAGCGCCGTGAAGTGGGCGCCCGCCAGCTCCGCGTCGCCGTGCACGTCGATCAGCCCCGCCTCCGCGAGGCCCGCGAGGGCGTCCGCGAGGGCGTCCCCGACCGGGCCGGGGCCCGCGGACTTCCAGGCCGCCAGCACCTCGGGCGGTACGTGGTCGGCCTCGGCGTGGATGTGGCGTACGAGCGCGAAGTGGTCGGGGTGCTTCACCATGACGTCGATCAGCGCCCGGACGAGGGCGGCGAGGTCCCGTTCCAGGTTGTCCGGGTGGGGCGGGCGCCCGGGGTCGAGCAGGGTGCGCACGGTGGCCACGTGGGCGTCCCGCACCTCGCCCGAGCTCCAGGTCACCACGGCCCGGAAGAGCTCCGACTTGCCTCCGGGGAAGTGGTTGTAGAGCGTCCGCGTCGAGACCCCGGCCGCGGCGGCGAGGGCGTCGACGGAGGCGCGCGCGTACCCCTCGCGGCCGAACACCGTGCAGGCGGCGCGCGCGATCGCGGTCCGCTTGGCCTGCTTCCGGGGCGGGAGCGCGTCCGCCGTCCCCTCCGGGCCGCCGCCCGGGGCTTCCTCCTCCATTACCCCTCCATCGCCGCTCGCGCCGTTCTCTACAACGGTCGTTGTGCTTCTTACAACGCCCGTTGTAGCTTACTGGCAGGCCATAGACACAAACCAACCGCCCGGTTCTCCAGAGGGGGACAGTCGTTCATGTCTGCTGCCGAAACCGCCACCGGGACGCTCCCGCGCGCCGCCGCCGTCAGCGGCCCCGCCCGCACGGTCCACCCGTACGAGGGCTGAGGGCCACCGCACGATGCCGACCACACCCACCGCCGAGGACTCGCCGCCGGCGTTAGGGGCCGCGCCCGGGCAGCTCGGGCGCATCCTCACCGTCGTGATCACCGGCGCCGTCATGTCCGTCCTCGACATGACCATCGTCAACGTGGCGCTCGACAGGCTCTCCGAGTCCTTCGGGGCTCCGCTGGAGACCGTCCAGTGGACCGCCACCGCCTACACCCTGGCCCTGGCCGCCGTCATCCCGACGTCGGCCTGGGCGATGGGCCGGATCGGCGCGAAGCGCACCTACCTCACGGCCCTGTCCCTGTTCACCCTCGGCTCCCTGCTCGCCGCGTGCGCGTGGAGCGCCGGCAGCCTGATCGCCTTCCGCGCCCTCCAGGGGCTGGGCGGCGGACTGCTGATGCCGGTCGGCATGACGATGGTGATGCGGGCCGCAGACCGCGACCGGCTCGGGCGGGCGATGGCCCTCCTGGGGCTGCCCGTGCTCGTCGGCCCCGTGGCCGGGCCGATGCTGGGCGGCTGGCTGATCGACGCCGCCTCCTGGCAGTGGATCTTCCTCGTCAACCTGCCCGTCGGAGCGGCCGCCCTGATTCTCGCGGCGAGGCTGCTGCGCCCGGACTCCCCCCTGGGCGCGGCGGCTTCGCCGCGGCTCGACGTCCCCGGACTGCTGAGCCTCTCCCCGGGCCTCGCCCTGCTCCTGTACGGGCTGTCCCGGGGCGGCGGGAGCGGCGGGTTCGGCTCCCCCGGGGTGCTGCTGCCCCTGCTGGGCGGCGCCGTCCTCGTCGCGGCCTTCGTACGGCGCGCGCTGCGCGTGCCGGAGCCGCTGCTCGACCTGCGGCTGCTGCGCGACCGCACCTTCGCCGCCGCCGTCTGCACGCTCGCCCCGTTCACCTGCGGCTACTTCGGCTCGATGCTGCTGGCCCCGGTGTACTGGCAGCAGGCGCGCGGGCTGAGCGCGAGCGCGGCGGGGCTGCTGGTGGCGCCCGTCGGCCTCGCGGTCGGGGTGACCATGCAGATCGCCTCCCGGCGCGTCGACGAGGTCGCCCCCCGGCGGCTGATCCCCGTGGGGGTGGCGGTCGCGGCCCTCGGCATGCTGCTCGCCGGCCTGCGGACCGGCGCGGCGGGGGTGCCGGGCGGACAGGTCGTGGGCTCGCTGATGCTGATGGGCGTCGGCGCCGGGATGGTGCTGATGCCGACGATGACCACCGCCGGCCGGGACCTGCCCGCCGCGCGCATGGCGGCGGCGAGCACGGCCCTCAGCATCAACTCCCAGCTGTGCGCCTCGGTCGGGACGGCCCTCACCTCCGTGGTCCTCGGCACGGCGGGCACCACCCCGGCCGGCTTCCGCACCGCGTACGCGGTGGCGGCGGGCCTGATCGCGCTGTCCCTGCTGCCGTCGCTGCGCCTGCCGGGGCGGCGGTCCTAGGCCTTCGCGGCGTTGCCGAGGACCTTGGACGGGGTGAGGCGCAGGACCACCCGTACCGCGCCGTCCCCGGTGTCCCCGTACTCCTTGCCGGCGCCCGGGCCGAGGTACTCCTCGGCGATGCGGACGGCGACCGCGCGGCCGGTGTCCTCGGTGACGGTCACGGTGCCGCGGATCTCCGCGTAGAGGTACGGGTTGGCCAGGTCGAAGACGGTCAGGCCGACCCGCCCGTCGCGGACCACGTTGCGCTCCTTGCGCCGGCCCCGCTCGGTGGAGATCAGGACCTCGTCGCCGTCCCGGGTCACCCAGACCACCGAACTCTGCGGACTGCCGTCGGGGTCGATGGTGGAGAGCACCGCCGGGTGCGGGGAGTCGAGGAGCTGTCGCACCGTGTCGTTCAGAGCAATCGTCATACGTGGAAGCCTAGTTGGCGCCGGAGCGGCCGGGGCCGCCCCGGCGTGCGGCGCGGGGACTACCCGAAGTCGCTCAGCGCCAGGGGATGTTGAGCCAGGGGCTGGCCGGGTCGGTGGTCAGCGTCAGATGAGTGGCGAGCGAGGAGGCGTACCAGTCCCCGAACTCCTCCTCGTCGAAGTGCAGGCACCGGCCGAGGGAGTATCCGGCGGAGAAGTCCGCCCAGGAGCGGTAGGCCCCGCGGGCGGCCTCGCCGGCGCGGAGCACGCCCCGCTCGGCGTCCTCCAGGGTGCCGTAGCGGGTGGCGACGCCCCAGCGGGCCATCTGGGAGGCCCGGCCGTGGTCCCAGCCCTCCACGGAACGCACCCAGCCGTCCGGCGGGAGCAGCCCGTCGGCCCGGAAGCGCTGCTCGTAGCGGGCGATCCGGCCGATGAGCCGGCGCACCCCGGCGATCTCGCCCTCGACCTCGGCGGCGGGGCGCGGCTCGACGACGGTGACCCCTTCGGGGGTGAGCTGCGGCTCGGCGGAGCGTTCGGCGCCCCGGCGCAGGCTGGTCTCGGCGGCGTGCCGCCAGTGCTCCACGTCGACGGGCCCGGCGAAGTCGGAGGCGAGGACGCGGCGCACGCGCAGCGCGTACTCCCAGACGGGGCTGACGGCGTCGGCGTTCTGCAGCTGCCGCAGGGCCTCCAGCCAGCCCGCGCCGTCGGTGACGCCCCACCACTTGCGCATCCGCTCGCGCTCGCGGGTGTAGCCGTTGCCGTGCTGGGCGAGGGCGTTCCAGAACTCCCCGTTGGCGACGGCGAGGTGCGCGCCGACGGCCAGCCCGTGCGCGACCGGACCGTGCAGCGGCCCGCCGGTGTGCAGGGCGTGCACGGCGCCTTCGGACAGGCCCCACGAGGGGGCGGCGTCCCAGTGCGCGCGCCAGCGGGCGCGGTCCTCGGGGCGGGTGGTGAGGTAGGCCTCGGCGGGGCAGCCGGGGTTCACGGCGAGGTAGGCGGGGTCCCGGTCGTCCCAGGCGTTCGCGAACCAGGCGAGGCTCTGGCGCAGGTACACGGTGTGCTGGTCGGGGGCGGGCAGCATGCCCCGGGTGTAGACGGCCAGGCTCGCCCCGCCGGGGGCGGGGTGGAAACGGGCCTGCCGCGGATCGGCGTCGACGGCGGCGCGGTGCTGGGGGAGGAACAGCTCGGCGCGGGCGAGGGCGTCCAGGAAGGCCGGCCAGTCCCCGCGGGACTTCGCCTCGTACAGCTCTCTCTCGATCGCGCTCGGCGCCGTCCAGCCATCCATACGGCCTGACCCTATAGGGGGACCCCGGGGCCGGCTCGACCTGATCGACAGCATGCACAAAGGGCACCGGGCATGAAAGGGTTCGCGTGCGTGAAGTCCGGTCACGGTACGTCCGGCGGGGGGTGTGCGCAGGTGGCCCTCCCCCACGGTCCGGGTGATCTCCCCGGCCGGCACCGAAACGGTCCTGACGAACCCGAGCCTCGCCCCAGGTCAAGCAGGCCTTCGCCGTCTGAGGGCAAGCCCGCGCGCCCGCCTAATGCGCGGAGTGTTCGGCCTCGGCCTTGTCCAGCAGTTGCAGGAACGGGGTCTGGACCATCGAGCCGCGGACGCGTGCGAGGCCGTACCGGTCGATGACCTCCTTGTTCGCGTCGGGGTGGTGGGGGTCGAAGGCCTTCCGTTCGCCGGGTGGGGCCACGTCCACGTAGATGTACGGCCAGGAACCCCGGTACATCCACCACACCGTCACGCGCTGGTGGCCCCGGGTCACATTGAGGATCTCATTGCTGTTGGAGATCTCGGCCTGATAGCGGAAGTAGTCCCCGGGCGGGCCTTCCGGGTCCTTGTCCTTGCCTTCCTTCGCGAGTTGGCCGGCATATTTCTTGGAGTTTTCGTAGTCGGCGGTGATGGTCATCCTGTCGGCCCTGATCACGTACATCTCGGTCTGGGCGCGGACCGTCTCGAAGTCGGACTTCCTGGGGTTGTCGATCTTCACGACCTCGTCGCCCGAGAATTCCTCGCCCGGGTTCAGGGCCCGGCCCGGCGGTGCGATGAACTCGCCGGGCTGGATGAGGGTGTAGTCCGGTGTGCCGACGGGCTTGCCGTGGATCCAGTAGATGCTGCCGAGGACGTAGACGGCGACGCGGCCGGCGTTCTTCACCGAGAGGTGGACGGGGAGGTACATGACCGTCCCGTCCTTGTTCAGGGTCGGTGACCGGAACTCGGCTGCGGTCTCGACCAGCGGGGACGCGGTGTACGGGACGTAGAACTGCGAGTACGTGAGGCTGGTGACGGCCAGGACGGTCGAGACGACCGCCCCGATCGCGATGCGCTTGGGGTTCTGGAGTCCCGCCCACGCCTGGGAGCGGACGAGCATGAACAGGGCCCAGGAGGACCAGACGATGAGGACGATCCAGAGCCACAGGTAGCGGGTGTACACCCGGCCGCCCATCTGCACCAGGAGCAGCGACGCGTTCGCGAGGAGGGATATCGCGGCGGCGAAGAACACGACCGCTCCCGAGAACCTCACCCGCCGCTTGGTCCAGTAGTCGAAAACGGCGGCGATGCCGATCACCTCTATCGCGGCGGCGACCAGGAAAGTGGCTCCCGCGATGCGTCCGGCATAGGTCAGGGCGCTGAAGAAGTCTGCCATTCCTATCTTGAAGAGCACGATTGCGGTCGTCAGGAGGCAGAGTGCCGCCGCGGAGCCGTGCAGTAAGCGCAGCCACGACCGGTTCGGCCAGACCGTGCTGTCGCCRCCGCGCCACTGGATGTTCCGCTCGAAAGGCAGACCGGCACGGGAAAGGAGTTTCCGCAGTTCTCTGGGGGACCGCACCTTGCCCGCGGTCTTGCCGTCGACGGTGACCTTCCGCAGGCCAAGACCGTCCGGCGGCCCCACGACGACCGTGGGGTTGTTCTCCATGACACCAGTGTGCGGCCGGAGTTGGGTGAGCGCTTCCCCAGCAGGCACTCCGAGGGAACCTGCCGTGTAATGGAAGGGGGGTGTGTGTCACAGGACCGTCCCCGTAGGAGATCCTCCATGTCCATGCACGTGCGTATGCGAATTTTCGGGTTCCCCGTCGCCGCTGCCGCCGCCGTGGCCGTGCTCGGCCTCATGGGCCCCGCCGCCCGGGCGGCCGCGCCCGCCGTCGACGCGCAGACGTGCGTGGCCGCTGGTGGCAGCGTGGAGTACGACTCCGCCACCGGCCAGTGGGTCTGCATCGGCGGCACGTACAACAAGGAGCCCGTCGCCTGACCCCGGGCCGACGCTTTTCGGTCAGTCAATCCGTCTGCTCCACACGGAAGTTAGGCTGTGCGCCGTGGCGGAGTCGGGCGGGGCGCTGATCGGTGGGCGGTACGAGCTCCTGGAGCTGATCGGCCGGGGCGGCACGGTCCTCGGAGCCGGGCGCACCGGAGCCGCCGGGCCTGCCGGGGGTCCCGTACCGGCGGTGGTGCTGCCGCTGCCCGGAACGGGCCCGGGCTCCCGGCTGGGGCCGGGTCCGGCTCTGCCGGCGCGGGGGCTGGTGTGCACAGCCCCGGCCTGGGCCGTCGCGACGGTGTTCCCGGCGCAGTACATCGATACCGGTCCCCTGGGCATCGCCCTCTTCGCCCCGGGCGCGGGACCGGTGAACACGGCGGAACGTCCCAAGCCCTCGGCCGGCCGGTCGTGGTTCCTTTTCCTCACGGTGAACACGGCCCTGTTCATGGTGGGGGTGTTCCTGCCGTACGGCTGGGGGTGGGACGGGGTGCTCCACAACGTGCCGCTCCTGGCCCCCTCCAGCTGGGCCTTGTGGTGGCTGCTGCCCGGTGCCCGGCAGCGCTGAGAAGGGCTCCGCACACATTCATCCACGACGGGAGACGGACATGCAGGGCGGAAGGGTCGCGGTCGTCGGCGGGAGCATCGCGGGGTGCGCGTTCGCCGCCGCGGCGGTGCGGGCGGGGGCGGACGAGGTCGTCGTACTGGAGCGCACGCGCGGCCGGCTCGCGGACCGGGGCCTGGGGCTCTGCGTCCACGACGACCGGGCCGCCGAGCTGGCCGCGGCCGGGGCGCTGCCCGCGGGGATCCCCGCGCACCGGCTGGAGCGGCGCCGGTGGGTGGTGCGGGAGCCGGGGGCGCAGGGCGGCCGGCTGATCTGGGAGCAGCCCTTCCCCTTCCACTCGTACCACTGGGGGCTGCTGTGGCGCGGGCTGCGCGCGGCCACTCCCGACGGGGTGCGCTACCGGCAGGGCGTGACGGTGGCGGGCGTGGCCGCGGACGCGGGCGGCGCCGCCGAGGTGCGGACCGCCGACGGTGCCGTCGAGCGGTACGACCTGGCCGTCGGGGCGGACGGCTACCGCTCGGTGGTGCGCGAGGCGGTCTGCCCGGGGTCCCGGCCGCACTACGCCGGGTACGTGTGCTGGCGCGGCAACTTCGACGCGGCACGGCTGCCGGAGCCCGACGGCGGGGGCACCGACCCGCACCCCGGGGCCGTCACCACCGTCTGCTTCGCGGGCGGGAGCTGCGTGATCTACCGGATCCCCGGTCCGGACGGACCCCGGGTGAACTGGGTGCTCTACGCCCCGCCGCCGCGGGACGGCGCCCTGCGCTACGACGACCCGACCAGCTTCCCGCCGGGCGCGCTGACCCCGGAACTGTCGGGACACCTGCGGGAGCTCCTGGAACGGGAGTTCCCGCCGTACTGGGGCCACGCGCTCGCGCTGACCGACCCGGCGGACACCTTCGTGCAGCCCATCTACGACCTGGAGACCGCGCGCACCACCGCCGGGCGGCTCCTGCTCGCCGGTGACGCGGCCACCGTGGTGCGCCCGCACAACACCAGCGGCGCCGCCAAGGCGCTCCAGGACGCGACCGCGTTCGCCGCCGCGTGGCGCCGCGCGGACTCCTGGGAGGAACTGCTGGGCGCCTACCAGGCCGCCCGGGGCCCGGCCGGCCGCGACCTCGTCGCCCTGGCCCGCCGGCTGGGCCGGGCCCAGGTGGAGCGGACGCCGCCGTGGGCGGAGATGAGCCGCGACGAGGTGGCGGCGTGGTGGCAGGCACAGCTGGCGGGGGCCGCGGGCATCGGGGGCCAGGCGCTGACCCCGTAGCCGCACCCGTCGGCAGGACTCCCCGCACCGTACGACCCCCGTGCCTCCGCGCGACCGCGCGGACCCCCTTGACGCGGTCCGGTGACGGGGAGACGCTCCCGGGGCTCACGACCGGGCGGTTGCAGCTGGGGGCGGTATGCCGGGGGAGTCTGTCCAGACGGCCGGGGAGCTGCGGGCGCAGCTCGTGGCGCAGGGGGCGCGGTGGTCGGTGAGCGAGCACCTGGCCGACGGGGCGCCCGTGCCGCGCCCCGCGCTCGGTCTGGAACCGGGGGTGAACCTGACCCCGGCCGCGGAGGCCGGGACCGTGGACCTGAGGGCGCTGATCGGCCACCCCAGCGGCAATCCGCACTTGACCCGGCGGCGGGCCGCACACGGCCTGCTCCCGGACGGCGGCGCGCACGGCGGGGCGGACGGCGGGGCGGACGGCGGCGCGGGCACCGCGACGGGCCCCGCCGCCGGAACGGGCGCCGGAACGGGCGCCGGAACGGATGCGGACACGGCGGCGGGCGTGAGCGCCGGCCGGCCCGTCGCCGTGGACTGGCGGTCCCGCTGGGGCTGGCCCTGGCTGACGAAGGTGAAGGACCAGAACCCCTGCGGGTCCTGCTGGGCCTTCGGCGCGGCCGGTCTCGTCGAGTCGATGGCCCGGATCGAGCACGACGTGTGGGCGGAGCGCTCCGAGGGGGACGTCCACGACGGGCTCAAGTCCACCTGCGGGCAGGGCGGCAACCCGGAGACCGCCCTCGACTGGATCCGCGCCAACGGCGGCCTCGCCGACCCGGACTGCTGGCCCTACAGCCCCCCGCCCCCCGGACTGCCCGCCGAGCGCCGCGACGCCTGGCGGGCCGAGTACACGCCCAGCTGGGACCGTTCGGGCCGGACCGTGCGGATCACCGACTACGTCCGTCTCGGGGACGTGGAGCAGCAGAAGGCGTGGCTGGACACGGTCGGCCCGCTCACCGCCTGCTTCGACGTCTACGACGACTTCTTCGGGCTCGGCTCCGGCGTCTACCACCGCACCAGCGACCGGCTCGCGGGCGGCCACTGCGTGCTGGTCGTCGGCTACGACGACGCGGCCGGCTGCTGGCTGTTCAAGAACTCCTGGGGGACCGGCTACCACGTCGGCGGGTACGGCCGGATCGCCTACGGCGAGGTCAACATCGACTACTGGGCCAAGTGCGGACTGCGCGGCACCAACATCGACCCCTGGAGCAAGCGCCGCCTGCACGCGGGCAGCGTCTACGAGAGCGGCAACGGCCGGGCCCACCGCAACTTCGAGATGGCCGCGGCGGCGGGCGGCGGCCGGCTCCAGCACTGGTGGCGCGAGGGCGACGCCCCCTTCGCCTGGTCCCGGGGGGCGGCCTTCGCGGGCGACGCCGGCGGTCAGCCCGCCTTCACCGGCTCCACCTACAACCGGAACATGGAGTCCCTGCACGTCACCACGGGCGGCCGGCTGCGCCACTGGTACTACGAGCAGTCCGTCGGCGTCTGGCGCGACGGCGGCGCCTTCGGCCCCGGGGACGCGGCCCTCGGCTCGACGCCCGGGTTCATCCAGAGCGACTACGGGGCGCCGGGCAACTTCGAGGTGGTCGTGCGCACCGCCGACGGCCGCCTCAACCACTGGTGGCGGATCAACGGCGCCCCCTGGACCTGGAACGACGGCGGCCGCTTCGCCTCCGGGATCGCCCACTACGGCCCCGCCCTGGTGCAGACCCGCAGCCGCCACCTGGACCTGGTGGCGGCCCGTACGGACGGCACGATGCAACTGTGGTGGCGCGACGACCCCAACGGCTTCGTCTGGCGCCCCGGCGAGGTCTTCGGCGGCGGGATCACCTCGGCGCCCTGCATGGTCGAGGCCCAGTACGGGGCCGCGGACGAGGACACCGCCGGGAACTACGAACTGTGCGCGGCCCGGGCGGACGGCCGCGTCGAGCACTGGTGGCGCGGGAACGCCTCGGGCGCCGCCTGGGCCCGCGGCGCCGTCTTCGGGCACGACGTGCTCACCGTCACCGGGATGCTGCAGGGCAGCTTCGGGTTCAACCTGGAAGTCGTCGTCCTGCGCACCGACCGCCTGCTCCAGCACTACTGGCGGGACGGTGCCGGCTGGCACGAGGGGCCGGTCATCGGCCCGGCATGAGAGGGGCTGCGGGTGGAGGTGCGCCGGATCGAGCTCGGGCAGGGCGAGACGTACACCCTGCGGCTGCCCGGCCGGGGGGCGCGCGGCTACGTGTGGACCTGGCAGGTGACGGGGGACGAGGACGCCGTCACCGTCGCGGTGGCGGACGCCGGGCCCGGCGCGGAGCGCGGGTCCCTGCCCGGGGAGGCCGTCGAGCGGGCGTACACGCTCCGGGGCCGCCGGCCCGGGGCGAGGGCCCGGATCCGGTTCGCACAGATCAGGCCGCCGTACCCGCAGGAGGCCCCGTACGACGAACTCCTGCTGGAGGTCGAGGTCCACGGCAAGCGGTGAGCGGTGAGTGGGGGGCGTTGCGGCGGTGGGCGGTGCGCCGTCCGGATGGCGGACGTACGGCCGCACGCATCCATGATGTATCTATCCTGTGCGCATGCCCCCCTCCCCGGCCTCTCCCGCCTCCCCGCCCGCCGCCGACCGCGTCTACCGCCACGTCAAGCAGGGCGTCCTGGACCGCCGCTACGAGGGCGGGGTGCTGCTCACGGAAGGGGAGCTCGCCGAGGCCGTCGGCGTCTCCCGCACGCCCGTCCGCGAGGCGCTGCTGCGGCTGGAGACCGAGGGCCTCCTGAAGCTGTACCCGAAGAAGGGCGCCCTGGTGCTGCCGGTCTCCGCACAGGAGATCGCCGACGTCATCGAAACGCGGCTGCTGGTCGAGGAGTTCACCGTCCGCAGGGCCGTGCCCGCGCCCCCCGCCCTGCTGGAGCGGCTCGCGGAACTGGTCGAGGAACAGCGCCGGCACGCCGCCGCGGGGGACCTGCCCGCGCTGATGGCCGCTGACCGGGGCTTCCACGCCGAGATCGTCCGCCACGCCGGCAACCAGATCCTGTCCCGGCTCTACGACCAGCTCCGCGACCGCCAGCTGCGGATGGGCGTGGCCCTGCTGCACGCGCACCCCGACCGGGTGGAGCTGACCCTCGCCGAGCACGCCGAGATCCTGGACGCCCTGCGCGCCGGCGACGCCGACACCGCCGCGGCCGCCGTACGCGGGCACGTCGGGCGGGTCGAGGCGCTGGTGCGGGGGGCGGGCCGATGAGCGGGCTGCCCCAGGACCCGCCGGGCGGGCGGAAGGCCGTGGCCGTCTGGTCGATCGGCGTCGCCGTCTACTTCGTCGCCGTCATCTTCCGCACCAGCCTCGGCGTCGCCGGACTCGACGCCGCCGACCGCTTCCACGTCAACGCCTCCGCGCTGGCCGCGTTCTCCCTCCTCCAGCTGCTGGTCTACGCCGGCATGCAGATACCCGTCGGCCTGATGGTGGACCGGCTCGGCACCAAGAAGGTCCTCACCCTCGGCGCCGTCCTCTTCACCGCCGGACAGGTCGGCTTCGCACTGTCCCCGTCCTACGGGACGGCGCTGGCCGCGCGCGCCCTGCTCGGCTGCGGCGACGCCATGACCTTCATCTCCGTCCTGCGGCTGGGCACCCGCTGGTTCCCCGCCCGGCGCGGGCCGCTGATGGCACAACTGGCCGGGCTGGTGGGGATGGCGGGCAACCTCGTCTCCACCCTCGTGCTGGCACCCGTCCTGCACGGCCTCGGCTGGGTGCCCGCCTTCGCGGGCAGCGCGGCCGCCGGGCTCGTGGTGCTGGTGCCGCTGGTGCTCTTCCTGCGGGACCACCCCGAGGGGTACGGGCCGGCGGCCGACCCGGCCCGGGGCGCGGGCGGCTCCGGCGGCTTCGTGCGGCGCCAGATCGCCGACTCCTGGCGGGAGCCCGGCACGAAGCTCGGGCTGTGGGTGCACTTCACCACCCAGTTCCCGGCGATGGTGTTCCTGCTGCTGTGGGGGATGCCGTTCCTCGTCGAGGCACAGGGGCTGTCCCGGACCACCGCGGGCGGGCTGCTCACCCTGGTGGTCGCCTCCAACATGGGCTTCGGACTGCTCTACGGCCAGATCGTGGGCCGCTTCCAGTCCTCCCGGATCCCGCTGGCCCTGGCCACCGTGGGGACCACCGCCACGCTGTGGGGCGCCGTACTCGTCCACCCGGGGGACCGGGCGCCGATGTGGCTGCTCGTCGCCCTGTGCGTGGTGCTCGGCACCTGTGGACCCGCCTCGATGATCGGCTTCGACTTCGCCCGGCCCGCCAACCCGCCCGAGCGCCAGGGCACCGCGTCCGGGATCACCAACATGGGCGGCTTCCTCGCCTCGATGACCACCCTGCTGGCGGTCGGCGTCCTGCTCGACGCCACCGGCGACGACTACCGGATCGCCTTCTCCTCGGTGTTCGTCCTCCAGGCCCTCGGCGTGTCCCGGATCCTGAGCCTGCGCGGCCGGGCCCTGGCCCGCGAACGGGACCGCCGGGCCCCCGCACCGGTGGCCTCCCACGGCGACCCGGCGCCGGCCCCGGCCACGGCCTGAGGGCCGCCGGGAGACGCGGCGCAGTGCGCTGCGGGGTGGGTCGCGGGGTGGGTCGCGGGGCGGGCTGCGGTGTCCGCTACGGAGTCACCGCGAAGGCCGCCAGGATCGCGTCGCCCAGCTCCGCGTCGCCCTCCACCTTCACCCGGTCGGCGACCGCGCGCGGCCGCACCCGGCCCGCGGCGAGCCGTACGTAGGTCTCCCAGTCCATGCCCAGCGTCACGGCCGGGCCCAGCGAGGGCGTCTCCTCCACGGTGGCCCGGCCCGTCGCGTCCACCCGTACGGTCCGCATGAACTCCAGCGCCCCGTGCACGTCCAGCACCACGGCCGAGTTGGGGGGCGCGCCCGCCCCCTTCGCGACCACCTTCGCCAGCCCGGCGAGGAGGAGGTCCCGCGCCACGTACGCGCCCGGCGAGTCCCAGTTGCCGGGCACGCCCAGCGCGGCCCGCAGGTCCTGCTCGTGGATCCAGACGTCGAACGCCCGCAGCCGCAGCGCGAACTCCAGCGTCACCTGGTCGCCGAGCGGACCCCGCGCCATCGTGGTGGCCGGATCCCGCTTCTCGTTGCGCAGCTGGCGCTGACGCCGGATGACCGTGTACTCCAGCTCCGAGGTCATCTCCGGCGCGGTGTGGTGGCGCCGGACGTCAACCTGCACCTCCATGTACCGGGTGAACTCGTCCACCACGTGGCGGAGATCGCGCGGCAGGGTGTGGATCGGCCGGGGGTCCCCGAGCTGCTCGCACTCGATGCCGATGATGTGGGACACGACGTCGCGGACGGACCAGCCGGGGCAGGGGGTCGCCCGGTTCCAGTCGGACTCGGCCAGCGGGCGCACCAGCTCGGATATCGCCTCGATGGAATGCGTCCACGCGTCGGCATAGGGCTCAAGGCTGGGATGGACGGTCAACGGGACCCCTCGCGTGCAGTTTCAGTGGCGCGTTGTGGACTATGCCCAAAACTACGCTGCCGATGAGCACCCCGGCAGTGCTTTCGTGTGACGATCGTAGGCCCGAGTTGACGGCCGATAGGCCAGGACGGTGGTACTGTGCGCGCCTCGCTGATCCAAATCGCGGTGAATGAGGGGGAGTCGGTGGCTTCCCGGCGGTCGAGGGCCGCCGAACTCGTCCGGGAGCAGAGCGGCTCCGATCTCGTGGTGCTGCCCGAACTGTGGACGGTCGGGGCCTTCGCCTACGAGCAGTTCGAGACCGAGGCGGAGCCGCTGGACGGCCCGACGTACGAGGCGATGTCCAAGGCGGCACGGGACGCCGGGGTCTGGCTGCACGCGGGCTCGGTCGTCGAGCGCGCGGGCGACGGCTCGCTCTACAACACCGCGCTCGTACTGTCCCCGGCGGGCGAGCTCGCCGCGACCTACCGCAAGATCCACCGCTTCGGCTTCGACCAGGGCGAGGCGGTGCTGATGTCGCCCGGGGACTCGCTGACCACGGTGACCCTGCCGGAACAGACCCTGGGCCTGGCCACCTGCTACGACCTGCGCTTCCCCGAGCTGTTCCGGGGCCTGGTCGACGCGGGCGCCACGACCATGGTGGTCTCGGCGGGCTGGCCGGCCCGGCGCCGCGCCCACTGGACGCTGCTGAACCGCGCACGGGCCGTCGAGGACCAGTCGTACGTCCTCGCCTGCGCGCTGGCCGGCACCCACGCGGGCGTCGAGCAGTCGGGGCACAGCCTGGTGGTGGACCCGTGGGGCGAGGTCCTGGCCGAGGCGGGACCGGGCGAGGACGTGCTCACCGTCGACCTCGACCCGGAGAAGGTGGCCGCGACCCGGGAGCAGTTCCCGGCGCTGAAGGACCGGATGCTGGGCCTGCGCACCCCCGGCGGGGCTTCCGGCCGCAGCTCATGATCCGCCGCGGACGGGGCAGCAGAACCGCATGACCCACCCCGACGAATCCGCCGTCCAGGCCGTGGCCGAGCCGCACGAGCCCGGCCCCGGTGAGCGCGCGGCGCGCGACCGGATCCGTGCCGAGGCCACGGGCATGGCCCACGCCGAGGCGCGCGACGCCCTGGAGGCCGCCCGCGCGGCCGGGGCGGACCCGGCCGCCGTGGCGGAGTGGCAGCGCATCGAGGAGCACCTCGTGGCCCACGGAGGCCCCTACTCCCCGGCCTCCGACCCCTACGTCCAGGGCCAGCTCACCGCCCGCTCCCACCACGACGGGCCCAGGACGGCCTAGGGGGTGTCTGACGGATCTCCGCGGCGTCGCGACGCCCGRCACGCACTCTCGCCGCACCGACCGAAAGCTCAAKTACGTCCAGTACGCGGGCTTCCGGTCGGCACGCCGAGAGCACGCACCGGGCGCCGCTCCTTCCCCACGGACA
>NZ_JBFRER010000149.1:0-17527 GCF_052114405.1 Streptomyces sp. M-16
CGTCCACGTCGTCCTGGGTCCAGCGGGCGATCGGCGAGACCTTCACCTTCCGCCGCTTCTCGTCCCAGCCCACCACCGGCGTGTTCGCCCGGGTCGGGGACTCGTCACGGCGCAGCCCCGTCGCCCACGCCTCGTACGCGGTCAGGCCCTCTTCCAGCGGCTTGACCTTGCGCAGCGCGCAGCACAGGTCCGGATCGCGGTCGTGGAGCTTCGGCCCGTACTCCGCGTCCTGTTCGGCGACCGACTGACGCGGGGTGAGGGTGATGACGTTCACGTCCATCACGGCCTCGACCGCGTCACGGGTGCCGATGGTCTCCTCGAAGTGGTAACCCGTGTCCAGGAACACCACGTCCACGCCGGGGAAGGCCCGGGAGGCGAGGTGGGCGACCACCGCGTCCTCCATCGAGGAGGTCACGCAGAACTTCTTGCCGAAGGTCTCGGCGGCCCAGGTGAGGATCTCCAGTGCGGAGGCGTCCTCCAGGTCCCGGCCCGCCCGCTCGGCCAGTTCCTTCAGTTCCGTGAGACGGGTGTCTTGAACAGTGGTCATATCTCGTCCCCTCCAGCGGTGTTGGACCGAACACCCCGGGCCAGCAGCCCGAGGTACTTCAGCTGGAAGGCTCGGTTGCAGGCCCTGCATTCCCAGGCGCCGTGGCCCGTCTCGTGGGGAAACAGGTCCTCGTCGCCGCAGTAGGGGCAGTAGAACGGTGCGGCGCGCTCGCTCATGAGAGGTCCTCGTCGGCGGCGCGGCCCACCCAGGCGGCGAAGCGCTCGCCGTCCTCGCGCTGCTCCTGGAAGCGCGTGACGACCCGCTCGACGTAGTCCGGCAGCCCGGCCGAGGTGACCTTGAGGCCGCGGACCTTGCGGCCGAAGCCGGCCTCCAGGCCGAGGGCGCCGCCCAGGTGGACCTGGTAGCCCTCCACCTGCGCGCCGTCCTCGTCCAGGACCAGCTGGCCCTTGAGACCGATGTCCGCCACCTGGATACGGGCGCAGGCGTTCGGGCAGCCGTTGATGTTGATGGTGAGCGGCTCGGCGAAGTCCGGCAGGCGGCGCTCCAGTTCGTCGATGAGCGAGGCGCCGCGCGCCTTGGTCTCGACGATGGCCAGCTTGCAGAACTCGATGCCGGTGCACGCCATGGTGCCGCGGCGGAACGGGGACGGCTTGACCCGCAGGTCCAGCGCCTCCAGCGCCTCGACGACCGAGTCCACCCGGTCCGCCTCGATGTCGAGCACGATCATCTTCTGCTCGGCGGTGGTGCGCAGGCGGCCGGAGCCGTGCTGCTCGGCGACGTCGGCGATCTTGGTGAGGGTGGCACCGTCCACGCGGCCGACGCGGGGGGCGAAGCCGACGTAGAACCTGCCGTCCTGCTGCTGGTGGACGCCGACGTGGTCGCGCCACTGGCCGCTGGGCTGCTCGGGCGCGGGGCCGTCGGTCAGCTTGCGCTTCAGGTACTCGTCCTCCAGGACCTGGCGGAACTTGGCCGGGCCCCAGTCGGCGACGAGGAACTTCAGGCGGGCGCGGGTGCGCAGGCGCCGGTAGCCGTAGTCGCGGAAGATCGAGATGACGCCCTCGTAGACGTCCGGGACCTCGTCGAGCGAGACCCAGGTGCCCAGGCGGACGCCCAGCTTGGGGTTGGTGGACAGGCCGCCGCCGACCCAGACGTCGAAGCCGGGGCCGTGCTCGGGGTGGTTCACGCCGACGAAGGCGATGTCGTTGATCTCGTGCGCCACGTCGAGCAGCGGCGAGCCGGAGACCGCGGACTTGAACTTGCGGGGCAGGTTGGAGAAGTCCGGGTTGCCGACGATGCGGCGGTAGATCTCCTCGATGGCTGGGGTGCCGTCGATGATCTCGTCCTGGGCGATGCCGGCGACGGGCGAGCCGAGGATGACGCGGGGCGTGTCACCGCAGGCCTCGGTGGTCGAGAGGCCGACGGCTTCCAGGCGGCGCCAGATCTCCGGGACGTCCTCGATCCGGATCCAGTGGTACTGCACGTTCTGGCGGTCCGTGAGGTCCGCGGTGCCGCGCGCGAACTCCTCGGAGATCTCGCCGATGACGCGGAGCTGCTCGGTGGTCAGCCGGCCGCCGTCGATGCGGACGCGCAGCATGAAGTACTTGTCGTCCAGCTCCTCCGGCTCCAGGATCGCGGTCTTGCCGCCGTCGATCCCGGGCTTGCGCTGGGTGTAGAGGCCCCACCAGCGCATGCGGCCGCGCAGGTCGTTGGGGTCGATCGAGTCGAAGCCCGTCTTGGAGTAGATCGTCTCAATGCGTGTCCGCACGTTGAGACCGTCGTCGTCCTTCTTGAACTGCTCGTTGCCGTTGAGGGGCGTGTGGTGTCCGACGGCCCACTGGCCCTCGCCGCGGTGACGGCCGGTCTTGCGGCGCGCTGCGGCTGCGGGGGCGGCTGCGGGCGTTTCGGGGGTGGCGGCCATGACGGGTACGTCCTTCTTCAACGGCTCAAGGCGGGGGCAGGGGGGAGCGGCGGCGCGCCCCTGTCACGCTGGAGTCTCTGAGCAGGTGTGGCTGATTACCGCCCTTTTGCCGGGTTTGCCGGCGAGCGTGGGCGGTGTTCGGCCTCAAGGGGCTTGCGGGTGATCGACGTGTCCGCGGCAGCGGGGACTACGGCGATGTGCGGCGGTGGCTGGTTCCGTCAGCGCGCCGGACAGATGGCGCTGGACATGCGGCCGAGGTCGACGTGCCGCCGACTCACCAAGGCAATTCCAGCTCCATTCATGGCGGAAGCGTGTCATGCGCCGATTGGAGGAGTCCACTAGTGTCCACGATCCGGACGAAGTCGTCCCGAATCCTGGGACCGCGTGATCGGCGTCACCCCGGAGGGGACTTTCGCGCAGGTGGGAGCGGGTGTTCCGGGGGGCGACCGGGCGGCCCCCACGAGGGGCGGAATCCGGCCTTCGGATCGTCTCCACGCTACCCCGGGGCGGCGCGGGGCGGGGTTCGGCCGGGGGCGGGGCCGGATGCGGCCGGAGCCCGGGTCCCCATGGCGGGGACCCGGGCTCCGGTGGGCGCGGCGTGAGGTGCGCGCCTGCGCGTGCCGCGTACGGGTGCGGTGCGTGCGGTGCGTCGGGTGTGGTGCGTGCGGTGCGCGGGTGCGGTGCGCGGACGGGACCTACGCGCCCGGCCAGGGGCCCGGGGTCGCGGTCTCCTGCTTCTCCTCGGTCTCGGTCCTGAACACCTTGAAGCCGCGGCGCTGGTAGTTGGCCATCGCCGTCGGGCCGTCCTGGCTGCAGGTGTGGACCCATACCCGCCGGGTCGGCTCCCGCTCCGGCCAGCGGTCCGCGAGGTCCCAGGCGCGGGCGACCCCGAGCGACAGCAGGTGTCCGCCGATGCGGCGGCCCCGGAAGTCCGGGAGCAGTCCGAAGTACATGATCTCCACCACCCCGTCGGGCTGCGGGTCGAGCTCCACGTACCCGGCCGGGGTGCCCCGGTCGTACGCCACCCAGGTCTCCACGCCGGGCCGGTCCAGCTGCTCCACCCACTGGGCGCGGGTCAGCGACAGCCGGTCCGTCCAGTGGATGTCCCCGCCCACCGAGGCGTACAGGAAGCGGCTGAACTCCGGCGAGGGGACCTCCGCGCGCTCCACGCGGATCTCGGGGCCGGGGACGGCCGCGGTGACCAGATCCTCGGGCGAGGTCATTTCGAGGGACCAGGTGGTGAGAGTGATGGTGCTCATGCGCCTCAGGGAATCACACCCCCCGGTCCCGGCCGGGGGGTCCCCCGGCCCCCACCGTGCTCCCGGCGGGACCGGATCACCGCCGGGGCGGTGGAGTGGGGGAGCAGCAGGCCGGGGTCCTCGGGGCGGATCAGCTCCACCTCCACGTCCTGCGCGAAGCGGTACGGCCGGTGGGTCAGCACCCCGGCGAGGTGGCGGCGGACCCGGGACAGCTCGGCGCGGACCGTGACCGTACGGGTCGGGTCCCCGAAGAGTTCCGCGGCGAGCTCGGCGGCGGTGCGCCCGCCCGGGGCCTGCGCCAGCAGGAACAGCAGCTCCGCGTGGCGCGGGGTGAGCTCCTGGGACCAGCTGCCCGCGGCCCCGTACACGGTCGCCGACCAGGCGCGCGGCCGGCTCAGGTCCAGTACGACCCGGCTCACCGCCGCCCCGGCCGCGCAGGGCTGCTCCAGCCGCAGCAGCCAGCCGCCGGGCAGCGGCTCCGCCACGCAGTCGCCGAGCTGCGGGATCCACAGCCGCCCGGGCCCCAGCCCCTTGGGCAGCGGGATCCGGTCGGCGGGGGCCAGCCCGCTCACGGCGGCCGTCCAGCCGTGCGGGTCCACGGCCACGGCCCGCCCGGCCAGCCGGGCCAGCAGCGGGGCGGCGACCGACCGCAGCCGCTCCAGGGACTCCAGGTGGCGCACCCGCAGCTCGTGCTCGGCGAGCCGGGCCACGGAGGTGACCCAGGCCAGGGTCGCCGGGTGCATGGTGGCGAGCGGCCCGCTGACGTCGACCACCCCCAGCAGCCGCCCGTCCCTGGGGTCGCGCACGGGTGCGCCCGCGCAGGTCCAGTCGTGGTGGCTGGAGACGAAGTGCTCGGCCGAGAACACCTGGACGGGCCGCCGGGCCACGAGCGCGGTGCCCACCCCGTTGGTGCCGACCACCGCCTCGTCCCAGTCGGCCCCCACCGCGAAACCCAGCCGGTCCGCCTTGCGCAGGATCGTGCTGTGTCCCTCCCGCCACAGCAGCCGCCCGTCGGCGTCGGCGACGACCATGATGTGCAGGGCCTCGTCGAGGGCGGGCAGCAGTCCCTCGCGCAGCACCGGGAGTATCTCCCGCAGCGGGGAGACCTGCCGGCGTTCCTCGGTTTCGGCGGCGGACAGCAGCCGCGAGCGGGCGTCCCGGTCGGGGTGCACCCCGCCGGCCAGCATGCGCCGCCAGGACTCGGCGATCTCCGGGCGGGGCGCGGCCGGAGGGCGGTCCCCGGCCAGCGCGGCGGCCCGCACGTCCTTGAGCAGACGCGCCGCCTCCCGCGCGTCCATGGCCGCGATGCGCGCCGCGTCGACCGTGCCGCCTGAGGTGTGGGCCACCGGATCCTCCCCGTGCTGAACAGGACGTACTGCGCAGGCGTGCCCGCGGTCCCGTCCCTGCCCGTTCCCCGGGCACGTGCGGCGGGCACCTTCCCCCACCGAAGGGTCGCAGGGTTGCAACGGTATGCAACCCTCGCCAAGCCCCGGTCACCCGACCGAAACTATCGGCACGCCGCCGAGCGGCGTGGCAGCTCCTTCCTCGGGGCTTCTCGGATCGCGGGGTGGTGCCGAGTCGGCGCGGCGCCACCCCCGGTCCCACCGTGGCGGGCCCGGATCCCGGCGCTGAGCGGTTCGGGCCGTGGTGGTTTGGGGACCACGGCGGCCCAGGGGGACCGCTTTCAGCCCGTGATCCGCGCCCGTGCCACCACCGATGCCAGGTCCAGGGTGTGCGGCAGCGTCCCGAAGGCCGCGCCCCGGTCCCCGCCGAGCCGGGAAGCGCAGAACGCGTCGGCCACCTCCGGCGGCGCCCACCGCACCAGCAGCGATCCCTGGAGCACCAGGGCCATCCGCTCCACCACCCGGCGGGCCCGCGCCTGGATCCCGTCGAGGTCGGCCAGGTCGGTCAGCAGGTTCCTGATCGCCGCGTCGAGCCGGTGGTCGGCGCCCCGGGCCAGCCCGACCTCCTGGAGGAAGGCGTTCAGGGCCTGCGGCTCCCGCTGGAGCGCGCGCAGCACGTCCAGGGCCTGGACGTTGCCCGACCCCTCCCAGATCGAGTTGACCGGGGACTCGCGCAGCAGGCGGGGCAGTACGGACTCCTCCACGTAGCCGTTGCCGCCCAGACACTCCAGGGCCTCGGCGACCATCGGCGTGCACCGCTTGGTGACCCAGTACTTGGCGGCCGGCACCGCGAGGCGCAGGAAGGCCCGCTCCCGGTCCGTACCGGCGTCGTACGCGGCCGCGAGGCGCAGGGTGAGGACGGTCGCCGCTTCCGACTCCAGGGCGAGGTCGGCGAGGACGTTGCGCATCAGCGGCTGGTCGATGAGCGATGCTCCGAAAGCAGAGCGGTGCTCCGTATGGTGGACGGCCTGCGTCAGGGCCTGCCGCATCAGCGAGGCCGAGCCGATCACGCAGTCCAGCCGGGTCGCCGCGACCATCTCGATGATGGTCCGCACCCCCCGGCCCTCCTCGCCCACGAGCCGCGCCCACGTCCCGTCGAACTCGATCTCGCCCGAGGCGTTCGACTTGTTGCCCAGCTTGTCCTTCAGCCGCTGGATCGCGAACGCGTTCCGCGTCCCGTCCGGCAGCACCCGCGGCACCAGGAAGCAGCTCAGCCCGCCCGGTGCCTGCGCCAGCACCAGGAAACCGTCGCTCATCGGCGCCGAACAGAACCACTTGTGCCCCGTCAGCAGGTACTCCCCGGAGGCGTCCAGCGGCACCGCCGCGGTGGTGTTCGCCCGGACGTCGCTCCCGCCCTGCTTCTCCGTCATCCCCATCCCGAAGAGCACCCCGCCCTTCTGTGCGGCGGGCCGCAACCCCTCCTCGTAGACGTGCGAGGTCAGCCGCGGCTCCCACTCCGCGGCCAGCTCCGGATCGGCCCGCAGCGCCGGCACCGCCGCGTGCGTCATCGACACCGGGCAGCCGTGCCCCGACTCGGCCTGCGACCACAGGAAGAACCCGGCCGCCCGCCGCAGGTGCCCGGCGGGCCGGCCCCAGGCGTCGGTGAGCCCGGAGCCCACCGCGTGCCCGAGGAGGCGGTGGTAGGCGGGGTGGAACTCCACCTCGTCGATCCGGTGCCCGTACCGGTCGTGCGTACGCAGCACCGGCGGATTTCCGTTCGCCTGCCGGCCCCATTCCTGGGCCTGCGCGGAACCCGCCGCCCGGCCGAGCGAGGTGAGCTCCTCGCGCACCTCGTCCCGGAGTTCGGCGTCCACGTCCGCGAGGTGGCGCTCGACGCCCTCGGTGAGGGCCCGGTCGCCCAGATAGGCCTCGTATCCGACGAGCGGCGGGGCCTGGTTGCTGACTGTGTGGGTGGTGGCTGCCATGCGGATACCGTAAGGACGTGCAGCCAGCAAAAGAAACAACCGAGCGGATCCCGGGACGGCTCCATCGGGCCCGCGCCCTCTATCGCAACGTCTCCAAGCGAAAGATGGCCTGGCTGCTGCTCAAAGACACCGTCAACTCGTGCATCGAGTACCGGATCCTGGGGCTCGCGGCCGAGGCGGCCTTCTTCACCCTGCTCTCCCTCCCCCCGCTCTTCCTGGGCCTCCTCGGCCTCCTCGGCTACGTCGACGGCTGGACGGACACCCAGTCCGTGCAGAGCATCGAGGAGAACATCCTGCGCGCGGTCGGCACCGTCCTGTCCGACCGGGGCGTCAACGACATCGCGAAACCCATGCTCGACGACGTCACCAGCCGCGGCCGGCCCGACCTGATCTCCCTCGGCTTCGCCTTCGCCCTGTGGTCCGGCTCGCGCGCCGTCAACGTCTTCATCGACACCATCACCGTCATGTACGGGCTCGACGGACAGCGGGGCATCGTCAAGACCCGGCTGCTCGCCTTCCTCCTCTACGTCGTCGCCCTGCTGATCGGCGCCATCGTGCTGCCGCTGATGGTCGTCGGGCCCGACGCGGTGGTCCGGCTGGTGCCCTGGAGCACGGAGGTGATCGCGGTCCTGTACTGGCCCACGGTCACCCTGCTCTCGATCGCCTTCCTGACCACCCTGTACCACGTGTCCGTGCCCGTGCGCTCGCCGTGGATCGAGGACGTGCCGGGCGCGCTCGTGGCCCTCGCGATGTGGGTCCTGGGCTCGTTCCTGCTGCGGATCTACCTCACCAACACCGTCGAGGGGCCCACCATCTACGGCTCCCTCGCCGCGCCCGTCGCGATCCTGCTGTGGATCGGCATCTCGGCCTTCGCCGTGCTGGTCGGTGCGGCCGTCAACGCCGCCATCGACCGGGTCTGGCCCTCGGTGGCCACCGCCGCGGCGCGCGAGGCCAACGAACGCGTCCGCGAGGCCGAGGCCGCCCAGCTGGTGGCGCGGGCCGCCGCCTGGCGGGCCCTGGCCGAAGGGGAGTCCGAGGACGACGAGGACGCCGGGATGCCGTCGGAGTTCCCGGAGCGCTGGTCGAGGTTCCTGCCGCCCGAGGACTACGGCTCGCGGCTGCGCAAGCACTGACGCGCGCCGGGACCGGACGTCGCCGGGCCGGGCGGCGCCGGGGCCGGACGTCGCCGGGCCGGGCGGCGCCGGGACCGGACGGCCCGGCATAGCCTGGTGGCGTGTACGAGGAAGCGCCGTCGGCCGCCGTCGCCGGAGCCGTGGTCTGGCGGGCCCGGGGGCCCGGCGGGGTCGTCCTGCCCGACGGGTGCATGGACCTGCTGTGGGTCGGGGGCCGACTGCTGGTGGCCGGGCCCGACACCGGGCCGCACCCCGCCGGGGAGGTCCCCGGCCGGACCTTCGCCGGGCTGCGGCTCGCCCCCGGCACCGCGCCCGCGCTGCTCGGCGTACCCGCGCACCGGCTGCGCGACCGGCGGGTGGAACTGGCCGACCTGTGGCCCGCCGCCGAGGTGCGCCGGCTCACCGAACGGATCGCCGCCCACGAGGACCCGTGCGCGGGCCTCGAAGCACTGGCGCTGGCCCGCGCCCGCGCCGTGGGCCCGCCCGATCCGCTCCCCGCGCTGGTGACGGCCCGGCTGCGGTCGGGCCGGCCGGTGGCCGGCATCGCCGACGACGTCGGCCTCGGCGAACGCCAGCTGCGCCGGCGCTGCCTCGACGCCTTCGGCTACGGGCCCCGCACGCTGGGGCGGGTGCTGCGCCTCCAGCGGGCCCTGGCCCTGAGCCGGCGCGGGCTGCCCCAGGCCGAGGTGGCCCACTCCGCCGGGTACGCCGACCAGGCGCACCTGGCCCGCGAGGTGCGGGCGCTGGCCGGGACCACCCTCGGGGCCTACCGGGCGGCGTCGGAGGGGGCGAACAGCGAGACCCCGCAGCCGTCGGGGTCGAGGACGACCGCGTAGCGCTGGCCCCAGAAGGCGTCCCAGGGCTTCAGGTGCCCCGGATGACCGGCCTCCGTCAGCTCGGCGTACAGCGCGTCCACCTCTGCGGGGGAATCGCACAGGAATGCCAGTTCCCGGCGGACGCCCCCGGTGGGCGGGGTCCAGGAGGGGTCGAAGGAGCGCACGACGTCCTCCGTGTCCCAGGCGATCCGCAGGCCCCCGGGCAGGGCGGCCTCGACGTGCGGCTGGGAGTCGGCGTCGGCGGGCACGTCCAGGCCGAGCCGGCGGTAGAAGGCGAGCGAGGCGGCCATGTCGGAGACGACCAGGCCGATCATGTCGAGTCGTGGAGTCATGGCGGCAGGCTAGGCAGGCCCACGGGCCCGCGTCTTGAAGGAAACGGACATCTTCCCGGAGGGGCCGGGCGGTCCTCGGGGGCGCCGACTAGTCCTCGGGGGCGCCGACTACGCCCTTCTCCACCCGTGGGTGGAGAAGGGCGTCTCCACCCCGGATCCACCCGCGTTCCACCCCGGAGCCGATCACGGCGGGCCCCCGCGTTCCTAGCGTGGACGGCATGGACATCGCACGCGTTCTGCTCATCGCCCTCGTCGTGGTCTTCGTGGTGGCCCGCCGGTTCGGCGGCCGGCCCCTGAAGGACCGCGCCCGTCTGTGGGTGCTGCCCGCCGTCCTGGTGTTCGCCGGCGTCAGCGGCGGCGGACTCGTCGCCCCCGCCCACCCGCTCCTCAGCCTGGTGCTGCTCACCGCCGAGACCGGCGTGGCCTTCGGGCTCGGCCTCCTGATGGGCCGGGCCATGACCGTGTGGCGGGAGCCCGACGGGCAGCTCTGGGCCAAGGGCAACAAAGTGGTCCTCGCCCTGTTCGCGACATCCCTCGCCACCCGGGCCGCGCTCGCCCTGCTCGGCTACGCCGTGGGGATCACCCCGCACACCGGGGCGCTGCTGCTGACCCTGGCCGGCTGGGTCCTCGCCCAGGGACTGGCCCTGGCCGCCCGTTCCCACCGGATCCCCGCAGCGGCGTGAGGCCGTTCGGGCAGAGCCGCTCCGGCCCGGTCCGGGCCGGAGCCGCAGGGGACCGCCTAGAGTGGGCGGACATGTCACACCGGCTGCCCGTACTCACGAACACGCAGGTCAGGGTGGCCGTCCTGGTGGCGGTCCTGGCCTGGTTCCTGCACGGCCTGCTCTTCCCGCCGCCCGGCACCGCCGCCGTCGCCTGCGGACTCGCCGGGCTCGTCCTGATCCTCCTGGGCGCCACGATCGCGGACGGCACCCCGGCCGGCGCCTGGGCGCTGGGCGCGGGCCTCGCCGCCGCCTGCGCGACCGGCCTGCTGGCGCCCGCCACGCCCTGGGTCGTCCTCGTCTTCGTCTCCTGCGGCCTGGCCGCCGGCCGCCTCGGCGGTGCCGTCGGCGCGCTGCTGCTCGGCATCGGCCTGGCCGCCGTCCTCGCCGTCACCCTCCTGCGCGGCCGGGACACCTCCGAACTGTGGAACCTCGTCGGCCTCTGCGGGATGTACGCCTTCGTCCGCGCGGCCCGCTCCCGCAAGGCCGCCGCGGAATCCGAGCGCCAGCGCGCGCTCCTCGCCGAGCGCGCCCACGTGGCCCGCGAGGTACACGACATCCTCGCCCACTCCCTCTCCGCCCAGCTCATCCACCTGGAGAGCGCCCGCCTGACCCTGGCCGCCGGACGCTACGAGGACGCCGCCGCGCTCGTCGACCGGGCCCGGGCGCTGGCCAAGGGCGGCCTGGAGGAGACCCGCCGGGCCGTCGCCGCGCTGCGGGGCGACGTACCGCCGCCCGGGGAGGCGCTGGCCGCCTTCGCCGAGGAGTACCGCCTCGCGACGGGCTCGGCGTGCGCCCTCACCGTCACCGCGGGCCCGCGCCCGCTGTCCGCCGAGGCGGCCCTCGCCGTGATCCGCACCGCGCAGGAGGCCCTGACCAACGCGGGCAGACACGCCCCCGGGGCCGACGTGGACATCACCCTCGCCTATCCCGGCGACCGCTACGAGCTCTGCGTCACCGACTCCGGGAGCACCGGGCCCGCCCCCGTGCCCGGACTCGGCTCCTCCGGGGGCGGATTCGGACTGGTGGGCATGGCGGAGCGGGCGGAACTCATCGGCGCCACCCTCGACGCCGGGCCGTACGGCACCGGCTTCCGCGTCCGACTGGAAGGACCCCTGTCACCGTGACGGCCGACAGCACCCCGACCCGCGTCCTGGTGGTGGACGACCAGACCGTCGTACGCGAGGGCCTGGTGCTCCTGCTCGGCCTGCTGCCCGGCATCGAGGTCCTCGCCTCCGCCGCGGACGGCGCCGAGGCCGTCCGCCTCGTCGCCGAACACGCCCCCGACGTGGTGCTGATGGACCTGCGCATGCCCCGGGTCGACGGGGTCGAGGCCACCCGGCTGATCACCGAACGGCACCCCGGCACCGCCGTCGTCGTCCTCACCACCTACAGCGACGACGCGTCCATCATGGACGCCCTCAAGGCCGGGGCCCGCGGCTACCTCACCAAGGACGCCGACGCCGAGGAGATCGCCCGCGCGGTGGCCGCCGTCCGCGGGGGCGGCACCGGTCTCGGCCGGGCCGCGCAGGAACGCCTCGTCGCCGCCGCCGTGTCCGGCCCGTCGCAGCGCTCCCGCCCCACCGGCCTCCCCGACGGCCTGACCGCCCGCGAGGGGGAGGTGCTCACCCTGATCGCCGAGGGGCACTCGAACTCCGAGATCGCCCGCCGGCTGACGATCTCGGAGTCCACCGTCAAGACCCACATCAACAACCTCTTCGCCAAGACGGGCGTCCGGGACCGCGCCCAGGCCGTCCGCTACGCCTACCGGCACGGGCTGGCCTGAAAACCACGTCCGCGGTCGGCCGAAACAAATCGGTGGCTGTGCCGTACGGGGTGCCCTATGGTTTCGCACGTCAGGGAGTGCGACAACGTGCCGCTCCCGCACGGGGAATCAGGAGGTGAGGACATTGATGACTGTCACGGAGACGGGCACGGCCCGCATTCAGGAGTTCATCATCGTTGCCACCTCCGTGGCCTCCGGCTGACCCCACACCTCTCCGCGCGCCCACGGGCGCGCGCTGCCGGGGCCACCCTGTGAAGGGTTCCCCTTGTCTCTCTCTTCTCTTTCCTCCCTCCCGCACGCCCTCACCGCCTTCGGCTGGGACGACGCGTGGGACGCGGAGTTCGCTCCGTACGCCGACCAGGGCCTGCTGCCCGGCCGTGTCGTCCGGGTGGACCGCGGGCAGTGCGACGTCATGACCGCGGACGGCGTCGTCCGCGCCGACACGGCCTTCGTCACCCCGCACGACCCGATGCGCGTCATCTGCACCGGTGACTGGGCCGCCGTCGAGGCGACCGGGAACCCGCGCTACGTCAAGGCGTACCTGCCGCGCCGGACCGCCTTCGTACGGTCCACCTCCTCGCAGCGCTCGGAGGGGCAGATCCTCGCCGCGAACGTCGACTACGCGATCATCGCCGTATCGCTCGCCGGAGAGCTCGACCTCGGCCGCATCGAGCGGTTCCTCGCGCTGGCGTGGGAGTCGGGGGCGCAGCCGCTGGTCGTCCTCACCAAGGCCGACCTCGTCCCGGACCCGACCGCCCTCGGCTACCTGGTCCAGGACGTGGAGACCACCGCTCCCGGCGTCCCGGTGCTCACCGTCTCCTCCCACACCGGGGAGGGCACGGACGTGCTCGCGGCCGTCGCCGCCGGCGGCACGAGCGTGCTGCTCGGGGTCTCCGGGGCCGGCAAGTCCACGCTGGCGAACGCCCTGCTCGGCGCGGACGTCATGGACGTGCAGCAGACCCGCGAGGTCGACGGCAAGGGCCGCCACACGACCACCACGCGCAACCTCCTCGCCCTGCCGGGCGGGGGAGTCCTGATCGACACCCCCGGGCTGCGGGGCGTCGGGCTGTTCGACGCGGAGGCGGGGGTCGGGCAGGTCTTCTCGGAGATCGAGGAGTGCGCCGCCCGGTGCCGCTTCCACGACTGTGCCCACGAGGCGGAGCCGGGCTGCGCGGTGCTGGCGGCCGTGGAGGCCGGCGAACTGCCCGAACGCCGGCTGGAGAGCTACCGCAAGCTGATGCGGGAGAACCAGCGGATCGTCGCGAAGACGGACGCACGGCTGCGGGCGGAGCTCCGCCGGGACTGGCGCATGAAGTCGGCGGTGGGCCGCGCGAACTACTCCGCGAAGCGGAACGGCCGGATCTGACGGGCCCCTCCGGGGGACCCCCGGCCCGGGGGTCCCCCGGGGTCGGGGTGGCCGGGGCCGGGCGGGGCGGGTGGCCGACCCGGCCCGGCGGCGTCCGGGCACCGACCACAGGGTGCACGGGTGACCACGTACCTTCCCGCCTGCTCCTGCTGCGGTGACGCGCTCCCCGACGAGCGCCGCATCGACTTCGGCCACCACCTCCGGTGGCCGCCGGCGGGGTGACGGAGGTCTGGGACGGGACGAGGTCCTCAGCCGCTTCCCGTACCAGCTCCCCGTCGACGTGCGCGCCGACGTCGGCGGCCACTGGTCGGTGCTGCGCACCGCCGGACTCGCCGCGTCCTGCGCCGACGGCGCCGACCGGTTCGACGGCCCCCACCGCACGGTGGCCGTCCACCTGATGCCGGACGACGTACCGGGCCGCGCCCCGGCGGACTTCCTCACCGCCCTGCTGTCGGGCGCCCCCGACACGCGGCCCGCCCAGCGGGTGCGCGAGCAGCTGCCCGGCGGCGGCCTGCGGTACGCGTTCTGGACGACCCCGCAGGACAACGGCCGGCCCCGCCACGATTTCTACGGGTTCACCCTGCACCCCTCCGGCAGTACCGCCGGCATCTACTGCACCCACGAGTACCCCGCCGACCTGGCCTGGGCCCAGGAGATCTGGCGCTCCCTCAACCGCACGGCCGCCACTGCCTAAGCCCCCGCCAGGACCGCCCCCAGCCACGCCGCCGCGACGCACAGGCAGGCGACGAGTTCCACCAGCACGCTCGTGCCGACGGCCCGCATCACCGCCCGGACCGATGACCAGGCCTCCCCGTGCGTGCCCAGGCGGCGGCGTTCGCAGAGGTAGATGCCGCCCACGAAGCCGGGGACCGACCCCACCACCGGGATCAGGACGAAGCCCAGGAGCGCGCCCGCGCCCGCGTAGACCGCCGTGCGGCGGCTCGCCGCGGTGCCGCGCAGGCGGCGCGGCGGGAGGAGCCACTTGACCACCTGCACCACCAGCAGCAGGGCGGTCGCCGCGACCAGCAGGGTCCACGCGGGGGCCGACCGTTCGTGCAGCGCCCACCACAGCACCCCCGCCCAGACCAGCCAGGTCCCCGGGACACCCGGGACCATCACCCCGAGCACCCCGAGCAGCAGCACCAGCCCCACCAGGAGCAGCTGAGGCAGATCCATCTGCCCAGCCTGACCGACCGGGGGCTATCGGGCCACCCAGCCCCGCTCGTACGCCTGCCAGCCGAGCTGGAGCCGCGTCGTGACCCCGGAGAGCTCCATCAGTCCCTTCACCCGGCGTTGCACCGTCCGCAGCCCCAGGTCCAGGTGCTTGGCCACGCTGGCGTCCGTCATCCCCGCCAGGAGCAGCGAGAGGATCTCCAGGTCGGTGGTGTCCGGGCCGCCGTCGCCCTCCTCCGCGTAGCCCGTGGTGCCCAGGCGCAGCGGGCGGGATTCCCGCCAGACCGCCTCGAACAGGCCCCGCAGCGACTCCAGGAGGCCGGAGGCGTGCACCACCAGGGCCGCCGGTTCCGCCCCCCGCGCGGTCAGCGGCACCATCGCCAGGGTGCCGTCGGCGATCACCAGCTTCGTCGGGACCTCGGTCGTCACCCGGATGTGCTCCCCGCGGGCCAGGGCGGTCCCGGCCTCGCGGATCCCGGTCGGCAGGGTGAGCACCTCCCGCTCGATGACCACCCGGTACGCGACGCCCCGGGCCGCCGCCCGTTCCTCGGCCTCGTTCTCCATGCCCGTCACCACCTGGGGCCGGCCGCTGACCAGCGCGCAGACCTCCGACACGGCGCCGAGCTGGATCTGGTGGAAGCGGTGGGCCACGGCGCTGGCCCCCGTCACCACCTCCACGAGGTCGTGCACCGCCGGTTCGGCCGCCTCCGCCCGGTACTCCTGCGCCAGCAGCGCCGCGGCCAGCTCCGCCCGTTCCAGTTCGTGCCGCTGCTGGGTGAGCAGGGCCCCGAGCGCGACGCCGGGCGGGGCGGCGACCCAGCGGCCCGGCCGGGCCGACGACTGCGCGGCGAGGCCGTGCCGTTCCAGGTGCCGCAGCGCCCGTTCGGTCTGCGGCACCGGCAGCGTCAGCCGGTGCGCGAGGTCCGGGACCTCCGCCGCCCCCAGTGCCACCAGTGCGCGGTACGCCGTCTCCTGGCCCTCGTCCAGGCCTATAGCACCCAGCAACCCGTCCACCCCCATCGTCAGTGCCGTTCCTGGCGGGAAGCGGCCACGGCGCAAACCCGCCGCGGACATCATCTCCGCACCTCCCGCCCCTCTGCCAGGGTGACGCCACCGCAGCACCAACAACCTCCGGCCGGAAGGCACTTGTAGGGCCGTCATGCCCTGCAATCACGCCATTGGCCGGAATTAGTCTTGGGAGAGCGATGCGCCCGATATCGCGCACGGCACTCGGGGCGGCCACAGCGGCCGTCCTCGCCGTCACCGCCGTCGGCCCGTCCGCGGCACGACCGGTCGACGCGGTGCCCGGCGGGAGACCACTCGTCGGCAGTGCCGCGGCCGGCGAACGCCCGACCGCGCCCGTCACCGTCACCCTCGTCACCGGCGACCGGATCCTGGTGTCCACCGACGCCGCCGGCCGCACCGCCGCCACCGCGATGCCCCGCGCGAACGGCACCCAGCCCGTCGTCCAGACCCGCCAGACCGGCCGGGACCTCTACGTCTACCCCGAGGGCGCCACCGGGGCGCTCGCCGCCGGCACGGTCGACCCGCAGCTCTTCAACGTCACCGGCCTCATCCGCCAGGGCTACAACGACGCCCACGCCGCGAAGCTCCCCCTGATCGCGGTCTACGACGGTTCCGTGAACGTGGCCCGCAGCGCCCCGCCCGCCCCGTGCGGCGCCGACCGTTCCCTGGTCCTCGGCTCCATCGGCGCCGTCGCCCTCGCGGCCGACAAGGAGCACGCCGCCGAGTTCTGGGCCGACGTGTCGGCGGGCAGCCGTTCGCGCGCCGCGGGCGGGCTGAAGAAGCTGTGGCTCGACGGCAAGGTACGGGGCAGCCTGGAGCGTTCCACCAAGCAGGTGAACGCCCCCGCCGCCTGGGCGGCCGGCTTCGACGGCGCCGGCACCAGGGTCGCCGTCCTCGACACCGGCACCGACCTGGAGCCGTGATCGGTTTCGCCCCGGCCATGTGGGGGGACGGCACGCACTCCGCGCAGCCGGGTTCCTTCGGCGACATCGGCGGCCTCCGGCTCACACGGGACGGTGAGGTCATCGGGGAGAGCGGATACCCGTTCGGGGTGTTCGAGGTCCCGGCCGGGGAGGGCCGCTACGAGCTGGTCCAGAACATCGAGAAGATCGGTCCGCCCACCCGCACCTGGCAGCGGTCCACCGCCGTGCGGACCGCCTGGGGCTTCACCTCGAAGCTCGACCCCTCGGCGTACTCGCAGGGCCTGCCCGTCCTCTTCCCGCGGTACGACGCCCCGATGGACGGCCTGAAGACGGTCGCCGCGGCCGACGGACAGCACATCGGGCTCAGCGCCTCCGGGCACGCCGGGTAGTGCCGGGGGCCCTGACGGCGGTGAAGCTGTCGTACGCGTACGACGGCGAGAACTGGACGCAGGCCCAGGTGCGCCACGAAGGCGGCCGGTGGACCGCCGTCGTGAACCACGCGGGGGCCTCCGGGAAGCCGGTTTCGCTGAAGGTCGAACTGACCGACGCGAAGGGCGCCACGGTCACCCAGACGGTCGAGCGGGCGTACCGGATCCGCTAGTCCGTACGGGTCGTACGGGAGGGGTCCACGGGGCGGCGGCCCGGTGGACCCTTTTCGTGAGTTCGGGGGTTTTCGGGGCCCGGGGAGGCCGACAATGTGGGCATGAGTCAGCAGGGCGCGGAGGACTGGTGGCAGAAGCTCTACGACGACCCGGACGCGGGGCCCGAACCTGACCCGGGGGACACCCTGGACCAGCGCTTCCGCTCCGCGGCGACCCTGATGACCGGCCCGGCCCCGGAGGTCCCCGCCGCGCGGCGGGCCCCGGACGGCCGCCCCGAGCCGTCGCGACACCCCGTGCCGCCGGGCCCCGTGCCGCCCACACGACCGTCCCCTGAGGGACCGCCGCCCCGACGTGCCGGTGACGACCCGCGGCCGGATCCGGCGGTGCCGACCGCCCCGGTGGTGCCGCCGGACCCGGCCGTGCCGCCGACGCCGGCGGTGCCCCCTGCTCCGGAGGGGCCGCCCGCCCGTGAGGTGCCGCCCGTGCGGCGTGCGCCGCAGCCGCCGCCCGCGGGGCCCGGTGTTTCCGCCGGGTCGCCCGAGGCACCCCGGTCGGAGCGGGCCGGCGGGTTCACCCCGGGTGACCCGCCGCCGGCGCCGCCCGGCGTGTCCCCGGCTC
>NZ_JBFRER010000150.1:0-17169 GCF_052114405.1 Streptomyces sp. M-16
GCTCACGCCGGCGGGCGCAGCCGACAGGTCTTTGCGAGCATGCCTGGATGAATGTCACCGAGCCGACCCTTCGAAGTCCGGTGCTGGTGGTCGGGGGTACGGGGATGCTGGCCGGAGTCGTGGGCGGGCTGGTCCGTGAGGGCCACACCACCGTCGTCGTGTCCCGCAGGCCGCCCGCCCCGGCCGTCYTCGGGAGTCACGGCACGGCGGGCGGCGTGCTGATACCCGTCAGCGCGGACTACACCGAGCCCGCGCGGTTCGCGCGGGCGCTCCGCCGTACCGCGGCACGTACGGGACCGTTCCGGCAGGCCGTGCTGTGGGTTCATGCCCAGGGACGGCCGCACGCGTACGCCGCCGTCGCCGACACCTTGGCGCAGGACGCGTCGGTGATCGAGGTCGTCGGCAGCGGAGCCCTGGCTCCCACCGCGCCCCCACCCCGGCCGCCCGAAGCCCTCGGCCGCACGCGCCACCGCGTCGTCGTCCTCGGATTCACCGGTACCGGGCCGCACACCCGGTGGCTCGACCACGGGGAGATCAGCGAGGGCGTACTCGCCGCGCTGCGGGCTCCCGAGGACGACCGGCCTCGCGTCGTCGGACGGGTTCGCCCCTGGGAGCACCGCCCGTCGGCATGAAACGCCGCCGGCCCACGCCCCGTGGGCTCCTTCGCCCGTGCCCGGCCCGCGACATCGCCGGGCAGGCCCTGTCGGCGTCACAGGTCCAGCGCGGCGAACGTGGCGTCGAGGAAACCGTCCGGCAGCCCCGTCCCCGCCCAGGTCCAGTCGGACGGACTCACCGCCTCGGCGGCTTCCTCGACGGCCGTTCCCGCGCCGGCGGGGTCTTCCACGGGCAGGCCCAGGGCGACCACCGCCCACGCCGCCAGGGCCTCGACATCCAGGTACTGCCACCATTCGGCGTCGTCCCAGCCCCGACGTTCGGCGGCCTTGTCCGTCCAAGCCGTGCGGAAGAGCAAGGTCAGCGTGGTGCGAGGATCGGCCGAAGCGGCTTCGACGGCGCACCGAACGGCCCGCAGCCGCGCCAACTCCCCGGCCCAGGGATGCATCGCGAAGAATTCCAGATTGCTGCGAAGGGTGGGCCGAAATGCCCGCCCCCGGCCACGGTTCCAGCGCTCGGCCGGTGCCCACAGGCCACCCGGGCCGTCGCCCAGCCGGGCGGCCCGGGCATCCGCCGTGACACCGCCGAGCACCGCGTCGCGCCATCCGAGCCCGTACGCCTTCTGAGCGGCAACGATCGCGTGGATCTGTTCGTCGCCCGCCGGCGCGTCGAGAAGGGCGTCGCCGCAGCCGCCCCACAGCACGGCGAGCGCCGCGGTCACCGCCTCCGTGCAACGTGCGTGCAGATCACCAACAGGTACACGGGTCCAGGGCAGCAGCGCCAGATACGTCCTGCCCCACAGATCCCGCCCGCTCGTGTTCCCCGACATGGCCCTGCCCTCGTAGATCGGAATGCTGGTGCGCGACGCCACGGCCCCTCCGCATCCACGCGATTGTCGACGATCAGCCGACGGCCGAAGCCGAGTCCGACCCCGCGCGGCGGGAGAAGGGTTTCCGGAAGGCTTCGGGCTCCTTGATAATGCGGTCTGACCTGTGCATCACGAGGCGGGGCTGCTCCACGTCAGGCGGCGGTAGCCAGCCATCCGTCGCGCGCTCCCTGAGGAGCGGACACGTGAGCCGTCTCTGGTGTGAGCGGGTGGTGGCGGAGCCCCGTCGGTGCGACGGGTGTGCTCCTCATGACGCGCTACGACCCGACCGGGCAAGCTGCTGCCGTACCGTTCTGGAGGCGCAGGCCTCGGTCGCGGGTCTCGACGGCTACGGCCGCACAGGTCCGGCCACTTCTTGCGCAGTTGACGGCAAGGACGGTGACGGGCAGGGCAGCAGCGCTGTCAGGAAGCTGATCGAGACCCTGGACGCCTCCCTGTCATGGGCCGACGCAGGCGGAGGATCCCAGGGTGGGACGGCAGCGACAGGGCGCAGCCAATGCCGGGCACGGTCCACGGCGGCCTCCACCTCCGGGGCGTCCGGCGGCTGGTGCCGGGTGAGCCGGGCCTCGCCCGCCGCGATCCACAGCTCGCAGCTGCGCGCGGCATCGCCTGCGAGGTGCGCGGGGTCGGCACGGACCTCGAGCCAGTGGATCGCCTGGACCGTAGAGCGCTATCCCGTGGCCGAGCACGAGACCCCCCGTGCGGACGCTCGGCCAGGTGTCGGGGGCCGCCACCAGATCGACCAGCACGGTCGTACTCCCCGCCCGCCGCGGCTYGAGCTCACTGACCAGCCAGGACCAGGGAAGCCCCGTGTACCGCAGGGTGGACGGCGTCGCACGGGCCAGAGCCAGGTGGATCCCGTACTGCTTGCTGTCGAGCTGGAGCTGACCCGCGAGGATCAGCGTCAACGGACCCGGCGCGGCCGCGGTGGCCCGGATACGGGTGAGGACCGTCTGCTGGTCGACCGGATCGGCGAGTTCGACGATGGTCCCGGCGGCAGTGCCGGTCAGGGACGCGGACGGGCAGGCCGCCAGGGTGGGCAGGACGCGCGTGGCGTCGATCAGCCGCCCCTTGCCCGCCGGCGCGGCGGCGAGCAGCAACGTGGTCCCCGGTGCGGTCGTGATCACACCAGCACCGTACGCCCAAACTCCCGCCCCCGGATCCCCTCACCTTCTCCACCACCGCGACGACCACACCGGCAACCCCCGGAACGCCGTCCAGTCCCGCAACGCTGCCCTGCCGCCGCTTGTAGTCGATCCCCACCGAACCGACGGACGCAACCCCCATCGCTACGCACCACGGAGTCGACCGAATCCGCTGCGAAGCGCCTAGTTGGTCGTATGCGTGGGGTAGACCTGGACGTCGGTGTAGGCGCCCTTGATCCCGCCCGCGCCCGCGGGCCACTTCAGGCTCACCGTATGGGTCTCGTTCGGCGGCGTCACCAGGATGTCGGTCGGGTGCGCGAGGCTCTTGCCGCTGCCGTCGATGGTGTAGGCGAGATCGAAGACTGCGGCGTCGCCGGGCTTGAGCGTGGTGACGCGCGGCTGGGCCTGCCCGCGCGCGACGGGGTTCGAAGTGTGGTCGGCGTCCTTGATGTCGACGCCCGCGAAGCCCGTCGCCGAGCACGTGCCCGAACCCCGGTTGACCATCGTTATGTTGATCCTGCCGGAGCTTTGGTCAGGCGCGGCGTTCGTAGCCTCGACGGCCAGGTCCGCCGTCTTGCAGAACGCCATCGTGCCCCCGCTCTCCGCCCCGCCGTTCACAGCGCCGGAAGACGACGAGGAACCCGCCCCTGAGCCAGGCTTCGCGCTTCCCGCCTGCGCACCTCCCGAGCCCGGCCTGCTGTCCGGGGACGGCCCACCGCCCGGCGACGAGGACGACGAAGCCGAGGGGTCCTTGGCGGCCGGGGCCTGCGCGGAATCCTCACCGTTGTTGCAGGCGGTGAGCGACAGAGCCGCAGCGAGGCCGAAAGCGGCGAGCCCGGCGGTCCGGGACAGCTTCATGATGATCCCCAGCAGGTAGCGCGATCCGAACGGTCGACTCTTTGTATCCCGCACCGAGTTACAGACCCTTCCCCGCTACGTCATCGTTCGGTCACGGACGGACATCGACCACACCAGCGTGCCGCGACGGCTGGGTGTGACCGATACCCAGCTGAAACGCAACTGCGCCACCCCCGAAGGGCTCTCCTGACGCCCTGGAAGCGCGCGTCTCCGAGGCTGTGCCGGTACCGGATCACCGGCGTACGCGACATCGGAAGGCCATTGCCGTGCTGAGCACCCCGTACCGTTCCGAGGCCACTGGGGAAGAGGAGCGCCCGGCCCCCTTCCGCCTCGTCCCGCCGCCCGTTTCCGCGCACGCGTGGCCACCGACCGCGGCCTGCTGATCGCCGCCGACGCGGTGTTCGCGGCCCTGACGATGGCCCTGCACACCTGGATCCCGAACGGGGCCGCCAACCTCGGCAGCCTGTTCCAGACCTTCCTCCCCTGGGCCGGGCTGAGCGCCCCCGTCCTCCTCCTGGCGGCGGCGGTACGCCGCTCCCGGCTCGCGGCCGTCGCCGTCCTGGCCCCCGTGACCGTCTGGGGCTGCCTCTTCGGCGGGACCCTCACCGACAAGCAATCCGAGCGATCCGCACGATCCGAGCGATCCGCCGGCGGCGGCGGAAACTTCACCGTGGCCAGTCACAACGTGGACGAGGAGAACCCCGACCCGGCGCGGACCGCGCGGGCCCTCGCCGCCTCGGGCGCGGACGTGCTGGCCCTGGAGGAGATGTCCTCGAAGGCCACGCCCGCCTACGAGCGCGAGCTCGCCGCCGGCTACCCGTACCGCTCCGACACCCTCGGCGTCAGACTGTGGAGCAAGCACCCGCTGAACGGCGTGGAAGCGGTGCCCGTCATGCCGTGGACGCGTGCCGTCTGGACGGCGGCGCTGCCCGCGCGTTCCATCTGGCTCTGCGTGTACGGGGTGAACAGAGGGGACTCGCAAACGTCGGGTACGCACACGCGGGTTCCCCGGATACGGCGACGTCCACGTCGCCGTGCAGCCACGCGCACGCGACGGTCTGCTGCTCGCCCCCCAGCCCGGCGACGCCCCCCTCGGCAACCTGGACGCTGGACTGCACCGCGAACCGCGGCCCCGCGGGCGGCATCGACCTGACGGGCCCCTGGATCCAGGGCCGTCCCGGCGGGCGGTTCATGCACCTCACCTGGAACGGAACCGACCCCACCGGCACCACCGCCATGTTCCGCCGGGCCAAGCTCATGCTCGACGCGGTGCCCCCGCCGGTCGCCGGCGCGGCAGCGGACCGCGGCCTGCTGATCGGCCGCCTCGGCCTGACGGACGCTCAGGGACACCCCCCTCTGCGCCGCAGTCCGCCCCCCCGGCCGTCACCTGGTCGGCGGCCCCGCCCACCTCTTGGCGGGCGCAGACCGGCTAACCGCGCCGCCCGGCGAGCAGCCCGTCCACCAGGGCCCGCAGCCCGTCCTCATAGGTGTCCTCGGCGGTCAGTGCCGCCCAACGCCCCGCGGCCTGCGCCAGACGGGGCAGTTGCGCCGGGTCGAGATCGGCGAAGACGTTCTCCCGGTAGGTCGCCCGGTCGTCGTCCGCGCGCCGCCGGGCCGCCGTTGCCCTGACGACGATCTCTCCGGCGGTGTAGTACCAGATCGCCCGGTAGCCGTGTACGGCCCGGTCGAGCGGGAGTCCGCATTCGACCAGGCCGTCGACGATCTGGTCGACGAACCACAGCGCGGACGTGGACATCAGGTCGTCGGCGGTCAGCACCTCCACGATCCAGGGACATGCGGCGAGCGCGTCGTGGACCGCGCCGGCGGCGGCGACGACCCGCTCGCGGGGATCGGCGGGCAGTTGCGACCGGCGCAGCGTCCGCGCGGCGTAGTCGTCCAGCAGCAGGACGAGCAGCTCTTCCTTGTCGCGGACGTGGTGGTAGATGGCCATGGGCGTACTGCCCACCTCCGTGGCCAGCCGCCGCATGGTCAGCCCTTTCACTCCCCCCTCGGCCACGATCCGGCGAGCGGTCTCGATGATCTCCTCGCGGGAGATACGGGCAGGCCGGCCCGGGGCTTTGCGCGGTGCGGAAGGTTGCGGCATGCCCCCATCATCCCCCAGGTGTCGACAAAGGCCATCCCCTGACGTATTTTTTCTTACACGTACGAAAACCCGTAGGAGGGACGCGCCATGAACCCCGTGAACGCCACGACCCCCACCGCCGTCGACCTGTTCGCCTCGGCACTGCACTTCCACCCCGGCGGCGAAGTCCGCGCCGCCGAGCGGCGGATGGCGAACGGCGACTCCGGCTCCTGGCAGCTCGCGGCCTTCCACGCGGAGACCGACGCCGACGTGCACGCCGACCACTGGGAGATGCACCCGGAGGCCGACGAAACGGTGTGCTGCCTCACCGGCGGCGCCCGCGTCCACTTCCGTCCCGCAGGGCCCGACGGCGCCGCGGACACCGACGAGATGGTGCAACTCAAGCCGGGCACCGCCGTGATCGTGCCCCGCGGCCGCTGGCACCGCGTGGAACTGGACGCCCCCAGCGACCTGATGTCGATCACCCTCCCCAGCGGCACCCGCCACGAGAAGCGCGCCGAAACCCGCTGAACCGCCGTCGCTGCATCTCTCCGTCGTGCCGGCGGGATCAGGCGAGCCGGGCCTTGAACTGGGCGTGCAGCTCGGTGACGGCCGCGTCGGACGCCGGGGAGGCGCGGAAGAGGTGGAGGAAGGCGTGGATCAGTCCGTCGTACGTACGGGCGAAGACGTCCACCCCCGCTTCGGTGAGGGCGGCGGCGCAGGCGTTGCCCTCGTCGCGCAGGGGGTCGTACTGGGCCGTCCCGATGACCGCCGGGGCCAGGCCGGCGTGGCTGTCCGCGCGCAGCGGGGAGACGCGGGCGCAGGCGCGGACGGCCGGGTCGTCACCGGCGTACGGGAACCGGAGGTCCAGGACGTCCTGGCGGCTCAGGAGGTATCCGTCGGCGTTCCGGACCCGGGAGGGGTGGTCGCCGTCGTCGGTGGTGGGGTAGGTGAGCAACTGGGCCGCCAGCGGCCGGTGTTCGTCGCGGAAGGCGAGCGCGACGATGGCAGCCGGGTTCGCCCCGGCGCTGTCGCCCGCCAGGGCGAGCCGGTCGGGGCGGCCGCCGTACTCCTCGATGTGGTCGGCGACGTGACGGGCCGCCGCGAGGCAGTCGTCGTAGCCGGCCGGGAAGGGGTGCTCGGGAGCCAGGCGGTAGTCGACCGCGACGACCACGGCTTCACGCCGCGGCACAGCCTGCGGGTGACGTCGTCGTGCGAGTCGATGCGGCAGGCCGTCCTCGCCGCCATCGTCGACCTGCTCACGCCCGAGGGGCTGGCCGCCACCACGGTCGCCGCCGTCTCCCGCGCGGCAGGTGTCCACGAGACCTCGGTCTACCGGCGCTGGAAGACCCGCGAGAACCTGATCTTCGACGCGCTCGCCACCCGCACCGAGGAGGCCCTGCCCACACCCGACACCGGCACGGTCCGCGGGGACCTGTGCGAACTGTTCACGGCACAGACCCGCTTCTTCGCCACACCGGCCGGCACCCAACTGCTGCTCCTGGGGACCGTCCGCGAGCAGGGCGCACTGGAAGAAGGGCGGCGCGCCTCCTGGAAGGCCCGCCTGGAACGCGCCGAACTGCTCGTCCGGCGCGGCATCGACCGCGGCGAACTGGCCGGGGGCACGGACCCCCACCTCGTGGTGGAAGCCATCACGGGCCCCCTCCTCGCCAGGGTCCTCCTCACCGGCGAACCCCTCGACGAGGCCCTGGCCCCGCGCCTGATCGACCTCGTCCTGACCGGCTCCCGCCCCCCGGCCCCTCCCCGCCGGCTGACCGCGCGGCTACGCGACGCTTCCCGGACCGCGCCCTTCCGACCGGCCGGCTCAAGCGCGACCGACGTCCGCGACCGATGTCCGCGGCCGGGGTCCCCGCCCGAGGTCAAGGGGCGGTCGTCATGCCTCCGCCCGCGCGTCCGCCAGCAGCCCGTCGACGAGCGCGCGCAGGCCGCGGGGGTAGGTGTCCCGGGCGGCCAGGGCGGCCCACTGGTCGCCGATCGCGGCCAGGTGGGGCACCCGGGAGGTGTTCAGGCCGCCGAAGGAGGTTCCCAGGGTGAGGGCGCTCTCGTCGGGCCTGCGGCCGACGGAGTGGGCGCGGACCAGGATCTCGCCGACGGTGTAGTACCAGATGCTGCGGAAGACCTCGACGGCCTGCGCCGCCGTGCAGCCCCGGTCGTGCGCCCCGGAGACCACGGCCTCGACCATCCACAGGGCTGACTCGTCGAGGAGGCCGACGAACCCGTCGACGGTGAGGATCTCCGCCGCCCACGGCCAGGCGGCGAGGGCGTCGTGCATGGCGGTGGCGGCCGCCACGATGCGCTCGCGCGGGTCCTCGGGCAGTGCGGGGCGCCCGAGCCGGTCGATGTAGTCGTTCAGCAGGAGGACCAGCAGGTCCTCCTTGTTCTGGATGTGGTGGTACAGGGTCGTCGCCCCGATGCCCAGCTCCGCCGCCAGCCGGCGGATGGTCAGTTTCTCCCAGCCGTCACGGTCGATGAGCAGGTGGGCGGCGGCCAGGATCTGCGCGCGGGAGGTCACCGGTGGCCGGCCGGTACGGCCGTGCGGGGAGGGCTGTCGGGGCATCAGGCCATCATGCCGTGCCGCCGTCCCGCCGCACGAAACCGGTGCGTGCCGGTTACCAGGTTCACAACGGGGCCCGTCGGTGCTACTTTCGGAACGCGTTCCGAAAGTAGCGGAACGGAGTACCGACGAACTTCCTCAGAACGGGATCCACAATGACGAAAGAGACGTTAAACAGGGAAAGCACGAGTGCCGGGCCGGGGCTCACGCTCGCCGCGGTGGCCGTCGTGCAGTTCATGGTCTCGCTGGACCTGTCGGTCGTGAACGTCGGTCTCCCGGAGATCGCCACCGGTCTCGGCTTCAGCGCGATGGGCCTGACCTGGGTGATCCACGCCTACGCCCTCTCCTTCGGTGGGCTGCTGCTGCTGGGCGGCAAGGCCGCCGACCGGTACGGCCGCAAGCGGGTCCTGCTCTTCGGGCTGGGGCTGTTCGGACTGGCCTCCCTCGTCGGGGGGTTCGCCCAGAACCCGGGCCAGCTCGTCGCCGCGCGGGCGGCGCAGGGCGTCGGGGCCGCCGCGCTCGCCCCTGCCGCCCTGGCGCTGCTGACCGCGGCGTTCCCCACCGGCAAGCCGCGCGTGCGGGCCTTCGGGATCTGGAGCGCGATGAACGCCGCGGGCGGCGCCCTCGGCGTCCTGGCAGGCGGGCTGCTCACCGAGTACGCCGGCTGGCGCTGGGTGATGTTCATCAACGTGCCGATGGCCTTGGCGGCGCTGGCGATGGCCTGGCGGGGCATCGCCGACTCCCGGCCCGCCCGCGGCGGAGGCCGGCCCGACATCCTCGGCGCCGTACTGGCCACCGCCGGCCTGGGCCTGCTGGTCTTCGGGGTCGTCCGCACCGACCAGTACGCGTGGACCTCGCCGGTCACCCTGACGACGCTGGCCGTCGCCGTCGCGCTGCTGGTCGCGTTCGTCCAGGTGGAGCGGACCACCTCCCGCGAACCGCTGGTGCGGCTCGGTCTGTTCGCCAACCGCTCGGTCGCCGGCGCGAACGCCTACAACCTGCTCGTCGGCGCGGCCATGGCCTCGGCGTTCTACTTCATGTCCCTCTACCTCCAGCGGGTCCTCGGCACCGGCGCGGCGATGACCGGGCTGATGTTCCTGCCGTTCGCCCTCGGCGTGGTCGTCGGCTCCGTGCTGGCCATCAAGCTCGGCTACCGGATCGCCCCGCGCACCCTCATGATCTGCGGAGCCCTCCTCACCGCGATCGGCTTCGCCTGGTTCAGCCTGATCAGCCCCGACGGCGCGTTCGCCAGCGACGTCCTCGGCCCCTCCCTCATCGCCAGCGTCGGCTTCGGCCTCTGCCTCGGACCGGTCGTCTCGACCGCCACCGCGGGCGTCGCCCCCCACGAGGCCGGCACCGCCTCGGGCCTGCTCAACAGCTCGCGCCAGATCGGGGCCTCCCTGGGCCTGGCCGCCCTGGGCACCGCCGCCGAACACCGCACCGGAGCCTCCCTCAGCCCCGCGGCCCTCAACGACGGGTACGCCGTCGGCCTGATCCTCAGCGCCGCGCTGCTGGTGGTCGCCGCGCTCATCGCCCTCACCGTCCTGCGCAAGGGCGGGGCGCCCGCGGAGGCGGCCGCGGCCGCCCCGGGTGCGCCGCGCCGTGCCGAGGCGGCCTCCGGCTGATACGGAGAGCCGGCCGCCGTACTGCCGTACCGGCGCCGTACACCGTAAATGCGGCCGGGGATTCCGGATGGATTGACTGTGCATTACTCATGGGAATCCATTAATAATCCATCTGGGTAACCGGATCGAATTCCCGTAGTGTTTTCCATGTCAGCGAAAAACGAAGTGGGAGGAATTTCCATGATTTCCACCGTCAAGATCAACGCCACCTGCGCCGTCGTTCACAACCGCGCCGTGGTCCACAACCGCTCCGTCAGCAAGTGAGTCTGACCTCCTGAAGGTCGGACCGCCACGGTCCCGGGCCCGCCCCGGGACCGTGGCGTTTCGCACGGCCGCGGCGTGGTGCGCACGGCCGTGGTGTTCCGCGTAGGAAACCCATTCGAACGGGGACTGATATGCCTTCGGACGACGTCGCTCTGGAACTCCTGGACGTGGAGATCTACGACCTCGAACAGAACCTCTGTTTTCTCGTCACTCCGAACGGCGGACAGTTCCACATTTCCGCCCCGGTCTCCGAGTTCCGCGCCTGGGCGGCCCGCCTCGACGGCACCAGGACCCGCGCCGAACTGCTGGCCGGAATGCCCCCCGAGTACGCCGAAGTGATCGACGTCCTGTGGCACGACGGCTGCCTGCGCCCGTCACGGGCCGCCCTCGAAGCCGAGGGAGCGGCCCGGATCGCGCGCACGACGGTCCTCCTCACGGGCGCACCGGAACTCACCGGACCGATCGCCCACGCACTGGCCACCACCGGGTACGCGCACGTCGGACCCGCCCCCGAGGACCTGTCCGGCGTCGACGTCCGCGACACCGTCCTCGTGGCAGCCTTCAGCCACCCCGCCCACACCGAACTGGCCCGCATCGACGGCCTGTGCGCCGTGCTCGGCCTGCGCTGGCTGCCGCTGCGCCGCGAACGCGGCCGGGCGGTCCTCGGCCCGGCCGTCACCCCCGGCGCCACCGCCGACTTCGCCGACGTACTGGACCGCAGGCTCGCCGCGGCGCACGACCCCCGCGTCCTCGACGCCATGAAGGCCGGCCCGGAAGCCGGCGGCCCCCGCCTCCGCGGGCGCGCGGCCCGCTGGGTGTCCGCGCAGCTCGGCACGGAACTGGAACGCTGGATCGCGGGGGAGGCCGCCCCGGACGAGGTCGAGCTCGACCCGCGCCACCTGACCCGGCTCACCCGCACCGTGCTGCCGGTGCCCACCCGGCCGCGCCCCGTGGAACGCGGAGATGCCGAGGCGGACCTGCTCGTCGACGACCAGGTGGGCGTGGTCACCGCCGTCCAGGAACTGGCCCCGCTGCCGGGCATGCCGCAGCGGCTGCGGGTGTGCGCGGTGGACGTCGCCGACATGCGGCGCGTCGCCGACTGGCCCAACGACCGGCAGGCGTTCGGCACCTCCTGGTCCGAGTTCGACACCGCCCGCCGCAGCGCCGTCGGCGAGGCGGTGGAACGCTACTGCGGCAGCCGCCTGCCGCAGGAGCGGCTGCGGTACGGCAGCCACGCCCGGCTGCGCAGGGACGGCGTGCCCGCCCTCGACCCCCGCCGGCTGCACCTGTACTCCGAGCGGCAGTACCGCACCGCGGGCTTCCCCTTCGCGCCGCTGACCCCCGACAGCGAGTGCGCCTGGGTGGAGGGCCGTTCGTGGACCACCGGCGAGCCGGTGTGGGTGCCCGCCTTCCTGGTCGCCCACGGGGAGCACGACCCCGTCGCCTACTCCGACCCGCTGGTGGCCGGGGTGGCCTGCGGGGTGAACGAGGAGCACGCCGTCACCTCCGGGCTCGAGGAGGTCATCGAGCGCGACACCACCATGCTGTGGTGGGCCAACGCCGCCCGCCTCCCGAGGCTGCCGGTGCCCGACTCGATCCGCGAACTGGTCGCCGACAGCCTGGACGCCTACGACATCACCCTGATCCCGCTGGACAACGAGTTCGGCGTACCGGTGATCGCCGCCGCCGTGACCGACCGCGCCACCGGCTGGGTGACCATCGGCTTCGCCACCCGGCCCAGCGCCCACGAGGCGGCGGAGAAGGCCCTCGCCGAGGGATTCACCCTGCACCACACCTGCCGCTACCTCGACGACGAGAAGGCGCTGGCGGGCGGCCAGGCGGACCTGCCGCACCTGGGCAACCTCAAGCCGCACCGCGACGACCGGCGCTACCTCGACTCCTACCGCACGGACTTCGCGGACGTCCGGGACCTGCTGTGCCAGCAGCAGCTCCACCTCGACCCGCGGGCGGGCGAGCGGATCGCCCCCTGGGTCCGGGACCTGCCCACCCGCTCCTGGGACGGGCTGCCCGCCCTCCCGGAACGGCGCCTGGCGGCGTACCGCCAACGGGTCGAGGCCCGCGGCTTCGAAGTGATCAGCATCGACCTGACGACCTGTGACGTCGAGGCGGCCGGGTTCTCCGCCGCCCACACGATGGTGCCCGGCCTCGTGTCGAACTTCCCCGCGGGGATGCCGATGTGGGGTGACGGCCGGATCGGCCGCGCGGGCGTACAGCTCGGCTGGCGGACGGAGCCGCTGACCGAGGACGGGTTCAACGTCTTCCCGCTGCCCCACGCCTGAGGGACACCCCATGACCGTCATCGACACGCTCGGCCTCCCCAACACCCGGGGGCGCGTCCCGCTGATCGTCGCGCAACTCGTCGACGCCCTGGGCACCGGCCTGTTCCTGCCGTTCGCCGTGGTCTACTTCCACGCCGCCAAGGCGATCCCCCTGGCCACGGTCGGCCTGATGCTGTCGGCCGCCGCGCTGCTCTCGCTGCCCGCCGGACCTCTGGCGGGCCCGCTGATCGACCGGTTCGGCCCGCGGCGGGTGGTCGTCACGAGCAACCTGGTCCGCGTCCTCACCTTCACCGGCTACGTGTTCACCGACGTGCCCTGGCAGCTCGTCGTGCTCGTCACGGTCACCCTGTGCGGCGAGAGCCAGTTCCGGCCCGCGGCCGCCGCCCTCGTGGCGCAGGTGGCCGACGGCGGGCAGCGGGCGCGCTGGTACGCCATGGAGCGCGCGCTGCGCAACACCGGGTTCGGCGCCGGCGGGCTGCTGGGCAGCGCCGTGGTCGGCTGGGGCGGGAACTCGGGCTACACCGCCGTCGTGGTGCTCAACGCGGTGTCGTTCCTCACGGCGGCCGCCCTGGTCGCGGCCTGGCGCCCGGCCGCCGTCCCCGGCCGCTCCCTGCCCGGCGGCGCGGCCGCTCCGGCCCCGGCGGCCGCCGGGGCCGCGCCCGGGCGGGCCGGGTACCGGGAGGTGCTCGCCGACCGCGCCTTCCGCGGCGTACTGGTCACCGTCGGTGTGTTCGCCCTGTGCGACCTCGCRCTGACCGTGCTGCTGAGCGCCTACGTCATCGAGGCGCGCGGCCTGCCCGCCTGGCAGCCGGGGACGCTCTTCGCGCTCAACACCGTCCTGGTGGTGGTGGGGCAGACCGCGGTGGCCCGGGCGACCGAGCGCCACCGCAGGCCCAGGGTGCTCCAGGTGGCCACCCTCCTGTGGATGGTGTCCTTCGGCCTGTTCGCGGTGGTGCCCGGCGGGCACAGCGCCGTCGCGTTCGCCGGGCTCGCCCTCGGGATGGTCGTCTTCACCGCCGCGGAACTGCTCCAGGCACCGGCGAGCAGCGCGCTGACCGTCGCACTGGCGGGGGAGCGGCTGCGGGGCCGCTACCTGGGGCTGGAGGAGCTGATGTGGGGCCTGGCCCGGGTGGTGGCGCCGGCCCTGTTCACCTGGCTGCTGGCGAGGGGAGCGGGGCTGCCCTGGCTTGTGCTCGCCCTCTGCTGCCTCGCCGCGGTCGTGGTACTGCGCACACTGGAGCGCGTACTGCCGGCCCACGTGCAGAGGGAGACCGCCGATGCGTGAAAGTGCGCCCGCGACCAGCCGCCCCGAGGAGTTCCGCGACGTCTACCACCGGGTCTACCGGGAACCCCCGTACCACGAGGACGCGTCGGACGCCGACGCCTTCGCGGGGCAGCTGGCCGAACACGCGGCCCTGCCCGGCTTCTCGGTGACCACGGTGCGCACCGGGGACTCCCTCGGCGGCTTCGCCTACGGGGTGCGCCGCGAGGAGGGCTGGTGGCACCCGCGGGCCGTCGCGCCCGCGCCGCGCCGGCTGCGCGGACCGCTGTTCTACGTCTACGAGCTGGCGGTCCTGCCGGAGCTGAGGGGCCGCGGGCACGGGCGCGAACTGCTGGAGCGGCTGCTGGCCGGGCGCACCGAGCCCCACGCCGTGCTCGCCGCCTCGAACCGGGCGCCGGCCCGTGAGCTGTACCGGCGGTGGGGCTGGGCGAAGGCCGGCGAACTCGCCGGGCCGCCGCACGGCGTGGACCTCCTCGACCTCCCCCTGAACGGTCGCTGATGTGTTGCACCTGGTCTGCGGTCAGGAGTCGGATGTCCCAGATCAGCTCGGCCACGTTGGCTGCCGCTGGGTTCTGTGGCGGTGTCTGGTCCAGCGGTTCGACACCGGTCAGGGCTGCCAGGTCGTGGGCGGGGACGCCGAGCAGGGTCGCGAAGTCGGCCAGGAGGTCGGGGGTTACTTCTTTGCGGCCGTGGCCTATTGCTCCGAGGGTGGCCGCGGCGAGCAGTCGGCCGGTCAAGTGGTACAGGGGCTTGGCGGAGGCCGTCCAGTTCAGGTTCCGGTTGCCGAGCATGCCCATGAGTACGGCGCCATAGCTCGGCTGGTACTGCTCGTGCGCAAGGAGCGGTGGACTCGGCTGCATCCGGTTGTGCCGGGGCAGTGACTGGGCGAGTCGACGGAGTTGTCGTACGTGGTCTGGCGGCAGGGCCATGGCGTACCCAGCGAGCGACGGGATCTGGCTGCCGGCCTTTGTGTCGAAGGAGGCCAGCTCGTCCGGTACCGCCATCCCTGCGATGACGAAGAGGTCTGCGGTGTGCAGGTCGAGCGCGGGTGCGAGCCGTTGGAGCAGTGGCGGTCGGGGTACGGCGCCGTCGAGTACTGCCTGGAGCTCGGATTCGGTTGCCCCGGCCCGTTCGGACAGGTCGCTGATGTCGAGTTTCCGGTGGTCCGACAGTCGCGCTAGGAGTGCGCCGAAGCCTGGATGTCCTGTCACGCCGCCAGCGTAGCGAGGTGATCACATCCTCACGGCAACTCCGATCCTCCCGATTCCCTCGTTCGTGTTGGTCTGGTCGGCGTGTCGGGATGGACAGTCTCGGGTGTGGACAGCCGGATGGTGCGGGGTTCCGGCTGGGGGTGAGGGTGTCCGATCAGGTTCCTGCCGGCGAGGAAATGTCGCGGTGGCAGCCGGGTGTGGGTCGTGAGGGAGCGGTTGCCCGTCTGCTGTCGTTGGATTCCCGGGGCGAGTTGACCACCGACCATGCACGTTTGGTCGCTGAGGCTCTGGGGGTGTCGCTGCGGACGGTGTGGAGCTGGTTGTCGGTGGCCCGGCGTGAGGGGCGCCTGTCGGCCCGGACGCCCGCGCGGACTGGTGTGAGTGCGGATGTCCGCGCGCGTCTGGCGGTGTGGGGCGGGAACGTGGCCGCGGTCCACCGCGAGCTGGTCGCCGAGGCGGCGAAGGCCGGTGTCGCGGATTCGGTGCCTTCTCTTCGTGCTCTACAGCGTGCCATGCGTCAGGACTTGTCGGCGGGGGAGCGGGCGGGCCTGAAGGGCGGTGAGGCTGCCCGGCGTCGGTATGACGTATACGGCAAGCGCCCGCGGACGCACCGGAACGCGTGTTGGGAGGGGGACCACAAGCGGATCCCGGTACGTGTGGACGTCGAAGGCTCTGCGGTGTGTCCGTGGGTGACGTGGTTCATCGATGTCGCGACGAAGGCGATCGTGGGGGTCGCGGTGACTCCGCATCAGCCGGCGAGGGACGCGGTCCTGGCCGCGCTGCGCACGGGGATCAGCCGCACCGAGCCGTATGGCCCGTTCGGTGGCCTGCCCGGCGTGGTGAGGGTCGACCGGGGCAAGGAGTTCTTGTGCCGGACGGTGGAGCGCGCTCTGGGCGCGTTCGCGGTCCCGGTCCACGATCTGCCTGCGTACAAGCCGTACCGCAAGGGCACCGGCGAGGCGCTGAACGATGCGCTGGAGGAGATGTTCCTGGTCTCTCTGCCTGGCTATACCCGCAGGGCCCGACCGGTCGGTGCTCACCATCCGGACCGGGTGGAGGACCTCATGTCGTATCCAGAGTTCGTCGAGGCCCTGCTGAGGTGGGTGAGGGGATGGAATACCGGGCACCACCCTGAGGGTCTCGCGAAGGGGATGACGCCGTTGGCAGCGTGGGAGGCGGATCCGTCACCGGTCGAGGACGTCGCGGAGGAGCGCCTGGCGTTCTTCGCGCTGGAGGACGACGGCCGGGTCCGGAAGATCACCACGAACGGGATTTCATGGCGGCGCCGTGCCTACATCGCGCCGTGGATGGCCGGGCACGTCGGCATGCGGGTCCGGCTGCGGTATCTGCCGCACTACGACGGGCGGATCGAGGTGTTCTCCACCGAGGAGTGGGGCCGCCACCTCGGGACCGCCTATCTGGCCCAGGCGGCGACGATGGAGCAGCGTCGTGCGCTGAGTTCGGTCAGGGAGAAGAAGGCCCGGCAGTTGAAGGCGGATCTGAAGGCGGCGGAGAAGCTGCGCAAGACCCGCTACACGGCCACGACGACGGCTGCCGTGCCCCGTCCGCGGCGCACGGTCACTTCCTCTCAGGCAGAGGCGGAGATCTCCCGAGCCCGGGGCGCGGATCTGGCGGCCCGGGCGCTCCCGGACCTGATCCCTCCCCGCGAGCCCCCGGCTTCCTGGGCCCGGCCGGTTGTCCGCCCTCGCCGCGCGGCCGACTCGCGAACGGATGCCGGGCAGGCAGCCGACGGCAAACCGGCTGGAGCGGCTGGTGTACGTGACGACAGCGGGGAGTGTTGAGCGATGGTGTCTGCTGAGCGGCAGGGCCGGCTGCCGCGTGAGCGGGAGGACCATTTCATGCGCCTGCCGGGCGCCCAGGTGGTCTCCACGCGTGCGCTGCTCATGGTCCGGGAGAACATCCGTGCCGCGATCGAGGCGCGGGCGATGATCTGTATCTATGGGCAGGCGGGCCGGGGCAAGTCGTTGGCTGTGAACACCTCGCTGCGTGAGCTCGCGCCGAAGCTGACGCGCCGGATCCAGTTCCGCTCCCGGCCTTCGACCCGAGACCTGCGCCACGAGCTGTTCCAACGCTCGGGTCTGTCAATCGAACGGCTCTGTTCCGTAGTCGGTGGTGACGCTGTGTCTCCGGCTGCAACCATGGGGCGTGGATGATTCCAACTCTCTTGTGAATGTTGTGTTTTCAGGGTTGTCTGCGCTGGTCGTCGAGAGTGTGGTGGACGGCGGTGAGGTGGTTCGGGTGACGGCGCGGACCAGGGATGTTCCGGTGCCGTGCCCGGTGTGTGGGGTGCCGACCGCGAAGGTGCAC
>NZ_JBFRER010000151.1:0-16676 GCF_052114405.1 Streptomyces sp. M-16
AAGGGGAACCGGGCCCGGCCCGTAAGGCTGCCGACGACGAGCGGCGGCGCCTAGTTGTCGTCCTCGTCGATCAGGAAGCCCCGCATCGGAGACGGCGCCTGCTGCATCGGCTGCGGCGCAGCCGGCCGCACCGGAGCCATCGGCTGCGTCATCGCCGGGGACATCTGCTGCTGGCCGCCGTAGGACGGGCCACCACCCATCGGGGAGGGACCGCCCATGGGGGACGGAGCACCCATGGACGGGTTGCCCATCGAGTGACCCATCGCACCGGCCGGAGCCATCGACGGCGAAGGCGACGGCGGCAGCGCCGGACCGGCCGGGTTGCGCGGCGGGGCCAGGGAGTCGTCGGCCTGGGTCTCCAGCTGGCGCAGCTGCGACTCCAGGTAGGACTTCAGACGCGTGCGGTACTCGCGCTCGAAGCCCCGAAGGTCCTCGACCTTGCGCTCCAGCGTGGCGCGGGCGGACTCCAGGGAGCCCATCGCGACGCGGTGCTTCTCCTGCGCGTCCCGCTCCAGCGCGTCGGCCTTGGCGCGGGCGTCCCGCTCCAGGCCCTCGGCGCGCGAACGGGCCTCGCCGACGATCTTGTTGGCTTCGGAGCGGGCCTCCGCGATCGCCTGGTCGGCGGTCTGCTGCGCGAGCGACAGTACGCGGGCGGCGCTGTCGCCACCGGGGCCCTGCTGCGGGAGCTGCGGCGGCTGCTGCATCTGCTGCATGGGCTGGCCCATGGGCTGCATCTGCTGGCCCATCGGCTGCATCTGCTGGCCCATCGGCTGGCCGAGCGGGTTCTGGCCACCCATGGACTGCTGCTGCATGGGGGGCTGGCCCATCTGCTGCTGCGGCGCCATGGGGTGCTGGCCACCCATGGACTGCTGCTGCTGCATGGGGCCGCCCATCGGGCCCGGACCCTGCGGTCCGTGTCCACCAGGACCGGGCGGCAGCTGCGGCTGGCCGCCGGGAAGCTGCGGCGGGCCCATCTGCGGCTGCTGCTGCTGCTGCGGCGGGCCGGATATGGCCGCGGGCACGGGGGCGCCCGGGCCTCGCTGGTCCTGGGGCTCCGGCTTGCGCATGTTCTGCTGCTGCTGGTTCTGCGCGGCGGCACGCGTCGCGGCGGCCAGCTTGGCGCGCAGGTCCTCGTTCTCGCGCAGCAGGCGCGTCAGTTCGGACTCGACCTCGTCGAGGAAGGCATCGACCTCGTCCTCGTCATAGCCTTCTCGGAGGCGGACGGTCGTGAACTGCTTGTTCCGCACGTCCTCGGGGGTCAGCGGCATGTCTTCTTCACCTCTACGTAGTCGTCGGCAGTCGGCAAGACCGTATCGGGACTGTCCCCGCGCCCGCGGGGAAGCACATCGTTCACACGCTTCTCGCAGCGGTGCTCACGAAACTGATGAGGATGTAAACGATGATCATCAGAACGAAGAAGGACAGGTCGAGTGCCACGCCCCCGAGACGCAACGGCGGGATGAATCGCCGGAGAAGCTTGAGCGGTGGATCGGTGACAGTGTAGGTGGCCTCCAGAACGACCACCATCGCCTTGCCGGGTGTCCATGAACGTGCGAACTGGAACACGTAGTCCATGACCAGTCGGAAGATCAGCACGATGAGGAAGCACATCAGCGCGATGTAGACCACTTGCAGTGCGACGCCCATCCCGCGCTTCCCTCTCCCCGTTCTCGCTCTGTTCCCGGTCCCGTGTCTGACGGATCGGTCTAGCTTTGGTTGAAGAACCCGCCCTCCGCGATGCGGGCCTTGTCCTCCGCCGTGACATCGACGTTAGCAGGCGACAGCAGGAACACCTTCTGTGTCACGCGTTCAATACTGCCGTGCAGACCGAAGACGAGGCCGGCGGCGAAGTCGACGAGACGCTTCGCGTCCGTGTCGTCCATCTCCGTGAGATTCATGATCACCGGAGTGCCCTCACGGAAGTGTTCCCCGATGGTACGGGCCTCGTTGTAGGTCCGGGGGTGCAGCGTCGTGATGCGGTACGGCTCCCGCTCGGAGACGACCTTGGGCATGATCACGGGGGCGTTCTTCTCCAGGTTGGTGCGGTCAGGTGTGATGGATGCCACGGGGGCAATTCGCGCGGGACGTCCGTTTTCTGACGGAATTGGGAGGGGTTCCCGCGGCGCCGGAGGCTGTACGGCTCGTACCGGTTCGTCCGTTACGGGCGATTGGTGCACGGGCTGCTGTCGGCGATCCCGGTCCCGCGCGCGCTCCGGCTCCGGCTCGGGCTCGAACTCGTCATCGGGGTCGTACCCCGGGTTGTCGTACCGGTCGTCCTCCACGAGGCCGAGGTAGACCGCCATCTTGCGCATCGCGCCGGCCATTCTCCGAGTCCTCCGCTCTGTGGTGGATCGCCCTGTCGCAGGTGTCGCTGTGTCCGTCAGCAAAGTAGCTGTGTCACCAAAGTCACCAACTGCCCGCGATCCACTTGGTCTGTCCGCTCATCTGCGGAAATGACCATATTTTCTGCTGTGGTCCGACTTTCTTCGCGACGTTACCCGAGCCGGGGTCTCGCGCCGAGTACCGCAGTGCCGACGCGTACATGTGTCGCACCGGCCAGCACGGCCTGTTCCAGGTCGGCGCTCATTCCGGCCGACACCATCGTGGCAGCCGGATGGTCCGCGCGCAGGCCGGATGACAATTCCACCAGCCGCTCGAAGGCCGCCCGTTCGCGCCCCGCGTAAGGGCCGGCCAGCGGGGCGACGGTCATCAGCCCGTCGATGCGCAGTCCCGGCGCGGCGGCCACGAGGTCCGCCAACTGCGCGAGCAGGTCCGGCGCCGCGCCTCCGCGCGCGCCGCGCTCCCCCGACTCCGCGTCGAGCGCGATCTGCACCAGACAGCCGAGTTCGCGCCCCTGCGCCTGCGCGGCCGCCGACAGCGCCGTGACGAGCTTCGGCCGGTCGACCGACTGCACGACATGCGCGTATCCCGCCACGGAACGGACTTTGTTCGTCTGCAACTGCCCCACGAAGTGCCAGTTCAACGGCAGATCCGCGCAGGCCCCGGCCTTGGGCGCGGCGTCCTGGTCCCGGTTTTCCGCAACATGACGGACGCCCAGCTCCGCCAGCAGTCGTACGTCGCTCGCCGGATATGTCTTGGTGACCACGATGAGGGTCACCTCGTCCCGCCCCCGGCCCGCGGCCGCGCAGGCGGACGCGATGCGCTCCTCGACCCGCGCGAGGTTCTCCGCGAGTTCCGACTTACGGTCTGTCATCAATCCGTTCCAACCACACATATCCGGCGAGCCGCCCGGTCACCCGGTCGCGGCGGTACGAGAAGTGGTCCCGCGACTCCAGTGTGCAGACCGCGGAACGGTGGCGGTACGCCACCCCCGCCTCCGCCAGCTGCGCGTGCACCCCGGCGACCACGTCCACCGCCGGCGTCCCCCAGCTGGTCTCGGCCCACGCGGCCGGAACCACGGCGGCGACCGCCTCCCGCATCTCGGCGGGCACTTCGTAGCACCGCCCGCAGACGGCCGGTCCGGTACGGGCGACCATGCGCGCGGGGTCCGCGCCCAGGGCCGTCATCGCCTCGACCGCGGCCGGCACCACCCCGGCGACCAGGCCGGGCCGCCCGGCGTGGGCGGCGCCGACGACCCCGGCGACGGGGTCGGCCAGCAGCACGGGGGTGCAGTCGGCGGTGAGCACGGCGAGGGCGAGCCCCCGACGCGCGGTCACCACCGCGTCCACCGCCGGGACCGCCTCGCCGGCGGCCCACGGGCCGTCCACCACCGCGACGTCCCGCCCGTGCACCTGGTTCATCCAGACGACGAGGTCCGGGTCGACGCCCAGCTCCCGCGCCACGGCGGCCCGGTTCGCGCGAACGGCGGCCGGGTCGTCTCCGACCGCGMCGCCGAGATTGAGCTCCTCGTACGGAACGGCGCTCACTCCGCCCCACCGGTCGGTGAAGGCGAAATGGGCGCCGCTCTCGTGATGCTGCCCCAGTGTCACTTCAAGAAGTCCGGAACATCCAGCTCTTCGGCCGGGCTGTCCTGGTACGGCCGGGCCGTCGGCACCTGCGGCGCGGGCGCCGGCTCGACGGGGATCTCCACCGGAGCCGGGGGCTCCTCGCGCGGGGTCACCGTGCCGAGTCCGCCGAAGGCCGGGCGGACCGGCTCCGGGGCGCGCACCGGCGCGGGGGCCGGCTCCTCGCGCTTGGTGGACGCGGCGCCGATGACGTTGTCCCGGCGGGCCGGGGGCTGTCCGCCGTCGAACCCGGCCGCGATCACGGTGACCCGCACCTCGTCGCCGAGCGCGTCGTCGATGACGGCACCGAAGATGATGTTCGCCTCGGGGTGCGCGGCCTCGCTCACCAGCTGCGCGGCCTCGTTGATCTCGAAGAGACCGAGGTCCGAGCCACCGGAGATGGAGAGCAGGACGCCCCGCGCCCCGTCGATGGAGGCCTCCAGCAGCGGCGAGGAGATCGCCATCTCGGCGGCGGCCACGGCGCGGTCGTCGCCGCGGGCCGAGCCGATGCCCATCAGCGCGGAGCCGGCCTCGGACATCACGGACTTGACGTCCGCGAAGTCCAGGTTGATCAGACCCGGGGTGGTGATGAGGTCCGTGATGCCCTGGACGCCGGAGAGCAGGACCTGGTCGGCCGACTTGAAGGCGTCCAGGACGCTGACCTGGCGGTCCGAGATGGACAGCAGGCGGTCGTTGGGGATGACGATGAGGGTGTCGACCTCTTCGCGGAGCTCGGCGATGCCGTCCTCCGCCTGGTTCGCGCGGCGCCGGCCCTCGAAGGTGAACGGCCGGGTGACCACACCGATCGTCAGGGCGCCCAGCGAGCGCGCGATGTTGGCCACGACGGGTGCGCCGCCGGTGCCGGTGCCGCCGCCCTCACCGGCGGTGACGAAGACCATGTCGGCCCCCTTGAGGACCTCCTCGATCTCCTCACGGTGGTCCTCTGCCGCCTTGCGGCCGACGGCCGGGTTGGCTCCGGCGCCGAGGCCTCGGGTGAGTTCACGACCGACGTCGAGCTTGACGTCGGCGTCGCTCATCAACAGCGCCTGGGCGTCCGTGTTGATGGCGATGAACTCGACACCCTTGAGGCCGACCTCGATCATTCGGTTGATGGCATTGACACCACCGCCGCCGACACCGATGACCTTGATGACTGCGAGGTAGTTCTGCGGTGCTGCCACGTCGAAGGCCTCTCGCCTCGATTACGTGTCGCCGCTTCGCGGGTCTGCGGTGCGACGACTGATGCCGAAATTGGGACGGTTCGTACGCGCCGACCCGAACCCTAACCCTGAAGTTTAGGGTTAGGAGTGTGTCTGTTCCCTGGACTCTTCCGAACAGGACACTAAGTCGACAAGTAGTGCGGGTTCAACGAACACGCCGAACCTCCCGTTTTTCTTTTCACCCTATGTGATCACCCGTATCGGTGGCCAACCAGGGTGGTTCGCTGTTCGACCGGACGTCAACTCCCGGACACCGCAGGCGCGGTGGGGACGCTCACGTCGAAGTGGTCGGCCTTGGGCGAGGCTTTCAGCAGAGCGGTCAGCGCGCGGCCCTTCGCCTCGCCCAGTTCGCCGCTCCCCCACACGACCGTGCGCCCCTTGGTCAGCTGGAGCAGCACCGAATCGTACGACCGCACCTTGACCTGCAAAGTCTCTTTCGCGATCGCGGCGGGGAGGGTTCCGGCGATGCCCACCACCTCCCGCAGGAGCCGCTGCTCGTCGAAGCGGCGGGCGCTCGGCGAGTGCTCCGCGCTCAGTTCCAGGACCGGAACGCCTGCGGGCGCGCGTCCGACCGTGTCGAATCGCACACCGGACGCGTCCACTTCGACGAACTCCGCTTCCTTCTTGATGAGCAGGACGGGTTTGCGTTCCGTCACTTTCAGCCCGATTCCGTGCGGCCAGGCCCGCACCACGTCGACCGAATCGATACGGGGCAGCCGCCGGCGCAGACGGCTCGCGATCTCGTCCGTGTCGACGCCGACGAGGGGTGCGCCGACGGGTACGGCCGCGGCCGCGAGGACCTGCTCGGGGGTGAGCACCTCGGTGCCGGAGGCCGTGACCTTCTCGACGCGGAGCCAGGAGGAGCCGTAGAGCGCCCAGGTGCCGCCCGCGGCGAGGACCACGGCGGCGGCGAGGGAGGCCAGGACGGGGACGCGACGCGCTCGCGCGCCACCGGGTCCCCGGGGGCCCGGCCTCTTCGACGACTTGGGCGGCTTGGGCGGCTTGGACGGACCCGGGCGCTTTTTCCCGCCCCGGCCCGACCGGTCGGACGTGCCGCGCTGTGCCGTCGTCGCTCCGGCCACTCCTGTGCCTCCTGGCTCTGGCTTCCCGCCTCAGCGGGCCCTGTTGGCCGCGACCGCCTCGTAGACCAGGCCGACGAGCAGGTCGTCGGCGTCCCGGCGGCCGAACTCGGCGGCGGCGCGGGACATCTCGTACAGGCGGTGCGGATCGGACAGCACCGGGAGGATCTGGCCGAGCACCCAGTCGGGCGTCAGTTCCGCGTCGTCCACGAGCAGGCCGCCGCCGGCCTTGACCACCGGCTGGGCGTTGAGCCGCTGTTCGCCGTTGCCGATGGGCAGCGGTACGTAGGCGGCCGGCAGTCCGACGGCGGAGAGTTCGGCGACGGTCATCGCGCCCGCGCGGCACAGCATCATGTCGGCGGCGGCGTACGCGAGGTCCATCCGGTCCACGTACGGTACCGGGACGTACGGCGGCATCCCGGGCATGTTGTCGACACGCGGCAGTTCGTTCTTCGGGCCGACCGCGTGCAGGATCTGGATCCCGGAGCGCTGGAGGGTCGGAGCGACCTGCTGGATCACCTCGTTGAGGCGGCGGGCGCCCTGTGAGCCGCCGGAGACCAGCAGCGTCGGCAGGTTGGGGTCCAGCCCGAAGGCGGCGCGCGCCTCGGGGCGGACGGCGGCCCGGTCGAGGGTGGAGATGGACCGGCGCAGCGGGATGCCCACGTAGCGGGCGCCGCGCAGCTTGCTGTCCGGGGTGGACACGGCGACGGCGTGCGCGTAGCGGGAGCCGATCTTGTTGGCCAGTCCGGGCCGGGCGTTGGCCTCGTGGACGATGATCGGCACCCCGAGCCGCTTGGCGGCCAGGTAGCCGGGCAGGGCCACGTAGCCGCCGAAGCCGACGACGCAGTCCGCCTTGGTCCGGGTCAGGATCTCCTCGGCGGCCTTGATGGTGCCGCGCAGCCGCCCGGGGACGGTGATCAGCTCGGGCGTGGGCTTGCGGGGCAGCGGTACGGCGGGGATCAGTCCCAGCTCGTAGCCCCGCTCCGGGACCAGCCGCGTTTCAAGGCCGCGTTCGGTACCGAGGGCGGTGATGCCCACGGTCGGGTCCTGCCTGCGCAGGGCGTCCGCGAGGGCGAGCGCCGGCTCGATGTGGCCGGCGGTCCCCCCACCGGCGAGTACGACATGCACCGAAATTCACCGCTCTCCGGACGGACGCCTCTTGACGCGCCGTCTCATCGACTTCCATATCGGCCCGCTCCGCTGCCGGCCGAACCTCGGCCGGCGCATCGCGAGCGCCGCTCGCGCCGCCGGCTCCTCCCGCGCGAAGGCGATGAGCAGTCCGACCGCGAACATGGTCGGCAGCAGGGCCGACCCTCCGTAGGAGAACAGCGGGAGGGGCACACCGGCGATCGGCAGCAGGCCGAGCACCGCACCGATGTTGATCACGGCCTGGGCCGTGATCCACGTGGTGACGCCTCCCGCGGCATACCGTACGAAGGAGTCCTCCGTGCGTCCGGCCACGCGGATACCCGCATAGCCTAGAGCCGCGAACAGGGCGAGCACCGACAGCGTCCCCGCCAGCCCCAGTTCCYCACCGGTGATGGCAAAGATGAAGTCGGTGTGGGCTTCGGGCAGTTGCCCCCATTTTTCCACACTCGCCCCCAGGCCGGAACCGAACCATCCGCCGGATGCCAGGGCATAGATCCCGTGGACGGCCTGCCAGCAAAGGTCGTTCTTGCCCGGATCTGTCGCCCCGAGGCAGGCGAGCCGGTCCATGCGGTGCGGGCTGGTCTTGATGAGCAGTGCGACGATCACACCCGCGAAGAGCAGGACCCCCGCGAACATCCGGGTGGGCGCCCCGGCGAGCCAGAGCAGCCCGAACAGGACGGCGCCCAGGATCATCGCGGTGCCCATGTCCCCGCCCAGCATGATCAGCCCGAGGAGCAGGAAGGCCACCGGGACCAGCGGCACCAGCAGGTGTTTCCACTGGCTCAGCAGCCCCTTGTCCCCCTTGCGGGCCAGCAGGTCGGCGCCCCACAGGATCAGGGCGAGTTTGCCGAACTCACTGGGCTGGAGCATGAACGGACCACCAAGGGAGATCCAATTCTGGTTGCCGTTGATCGACACCCCTATCCCGGGGACCTGGACCAGGACCATCAGGAACAGGGTGCCGGCGAGCACCGGATAGGACAGGGCCCGGTGCAGCTTGACCGGCATCCGGGAGGCGGCGAAGAGCAGGACGGTACCGATCAGGGCGGCCAGGAACTGCTTCTTGAAGAAGTAGGCGTCCCCCAGGCCCAGCTGGAGGGCCTTGATCATGGACGCCGAGTAGACCATCACCAGGCCGAGCCCGGTGAGGAGCAGCGAGCTGCCGAAAATCAGGTAATAGGCGGTGAGCGGCCGGTCCCAGGCCTTGCTCAACTGCCGCTGTGCGCGCCGCAGCCGTTGCAGCGGCGCGCGGGCGGGCCGCCGGGCGGTGACTGCGGGGCGTTTGCGGCCCTGCGCCTTCACGGCGGCGGGCCGCCGCCCCGGCAGCATCTGCTTGGCCGGCATCTGTGATCTTCCCCTCCACTCGTACGAGGCGAGCAGCCGGGTCGGGCAGGAATCCTGCCCCGGATCGACCTAGGCGCTCTCGGCGGCCAGTTCGCGCACGGCGTCGGCGAACGCGTCCCCACGCTTGTTGTAGTTCGCGAACATGTCCATCGATGCACACGCGGGCGCCAGCAGGACCGTGTCGCCGGGCTTCGCGAGCCGGGCCGCCTCCCGGACCGCTGCGAGCATCGCCCCAGTGTCGGTCCGTTCGAGGTCGACGACCGGGACCTCGGGGGCGTGTCGCGCCAGTGCCTCGGCGATCAGCGCCCGGTCGGCGCCGATCAGCACCACCGCGCGCAGCCGGTCCGCGGACTTCTGGACGAGTTCGTCGAAGGTCGCGCCCTTGGCGAGGCCGCCGGCGATCCAGACGACCGGTTCGAAGGCCGCGAGGGAGGCCTCCGCGGCGTGCGTGTTGGTGGCCTTGGAGTCGTCGATGTAGGTGACCCCGCCGACCTCGTCCACGTACGAGACGCGGTGGGCGTCGGGGCGGAAGTCGCGCAGGCCGTCGCGGACCGCGCGGGGCTCCACGCCGAAGGCGCGGGCGAGGGCCGCCGCCGCGAGGGCGTTGGCGATGTTGTGCGGGGCCGGCGGGTTGACGTCCTTGACCTCGGCGAGTTCCTGGGCGTTCTTCTGCCGGTTCTCGACGAAGGCGCGGTCCACGAGGATCCCGTCGACCACGCCGAGCATGGAGGGGCCGGGGGCGCCGAGGGTGAAGCCGATGGCCCGGCAGCCCTCCTCGACGTCCGCCTCGACGACCAGGGCCTCGGTGGCGGGGTCGGCGACGTTGTAGACGCAGGCGACCGCGTTGCCCTCGTAGATGCGGCCCTTGTCGGCGGCGTAGGCGTCCATCGAGCCGTGCCAGTCCAGGTGGTCCGGGGCCAGGTTGAGGACGGCCGCCGAGTGGGCGCGTACCGAGGGCGCCCAGTGCAGCTGGTAGCTGGAGAGCTCGACGGCGAGGACGTCGTAGGTCTCCTCGCCGGTCACCACGTCGATGATCGGGGTGCCGATGTTGCCGACGGCCGCGGTCTTCAGACCGGCCGCGCGCAGGATCGACGCGAGCATCTGGGTGGTGGTGGTCTTGCCGTTGGTGCCGGTGATCGCGAGCCAGGGGGCGGCGTTCTCGCCGCGCAGCAGCCAGGCGACCTCGACGTCGCCCACGACGTCCACACCCGCCGCTGCGGCGGCCGCGAAGAGGGGGCTGTCGGGCTTCCAGCCGGGCGAGGTCACGACCAGGTCGGTGCCGTCGGGCAGGACGTCGCCGGCGCGGGCGCCGTCCGCCAGGTGGCCGAGGCGTACCCCGATGCCCAGCTCCGCGAGCTCGGCGGCCCGCGCACGGTGGGCGTCCCCGTCCCCGTTGTCGACGACCGTCACGACGGCGCCGAGGCCGGCCAGGGCGCGGGCGGCACTGATGCCGCTCACGCCGAGACCGGCGACGGTGATGTTCCTGCCCTGCCAGGAGGTCACTTGTCTGCTGCCCATCCCGCGTAGAAGAGACCGAGACCGACGATCACGCACATGCCCTGGATGATCCAGAAGCGGACCACGACGAGGACTTCGGACCAGCCCTTGAGTTCGAAGTGGTGCTGGAGCGGCGCCATCCGGAAGACGCGCTTTCCGGTCAGCTTGAAGGAGCCGACCTGGATGACGACCGACATCGTGATGAGCACGAAGAGGCCGCCGAGCAGTGCCATCAGGAACTCCGTGCGGGAGCAGATGGCGAGGCCCGCGAGCGCGCCGCCGAGGGCGAGCGAGCCGGTGTCACCCATGAAGATCTTGGCGGGCGAGGTGTTCCACCACAGGAAGCCGAAGCAGGCTCCCATCAGGGCGGAGGCGACGACCGCGAGGTCCAGCGGGTCGCGCACCTCGAAACAGGCGTTCGGATTGGTCAGGGTCTGCGCGTTGACGCAGGACTCCTGGAACTGCCAGACGCCGATGAAGGTGTAGGCGCCGAAGACCATCACGGCGGCGCCGGTGGCGAGGCCGTCCAGACCGTCGGTCAGGTTCACGCCGTTGGACATGGCCAGGATCATGAACAGCGCCCAGACCACGAACAGGACGGGGCCGATCGACCAGCCGAAGTCCGTGACGAACGACAGCTTCTTGGAGGCCGGCGTGAGTCCGCGCGAGTCCGAGAACTGCAGCGCGAGGACCGCGAAGGCGATGCCGACGATCAGCTGGCCGGCCATCTTGGCCTTGGCCCGCAGACCGAGCGAGCGGCGCTTGACGATCTTGATGTAGTCGTCGAGGTAGCCGACCAGGCCCATGCCCGCCATCAGGAAGAGCACGAGCAGGCCCGACATGCTCGGGGATTCGCCCGTGATCGCCTTCGTCGCGGCGTACGCGATGATCGTCGCCAGGATGAAGGAGATACCGCCCATGGTGGGCGTGCCCTTCTTCCCGGCGTGGCCGCGGGGGCCGTCGTCGCGGATGAACTGACCGTAGCCCTTGCGGGCCAGCAGCTTGATCAGGAGGGGGGTGCCGATGACGGTGAGGAACATACCGATGACACCCGCGAACAGGATCTGCCTCATCGGCCGGCGACCTCGCCCTCGCTGTCGAGCAGCGCCTGCGCGACCCGCTCCAGGCCGATCGACCTGGAAGCCTTCACCAGCACGACGTCCCCCGGGCGCAGTTCACTGCGCAACAGGTCCACTGCCGCCTGCGCGTCGGACACGAGCACCGACTCCTCACCCCACGAACCCTCGTTATATGCGCCCAGTTGCAGCCAGGACGCTTCCCTGCCCCCGACTGCCACGAGCTTGCTCACGTTGAGCCGGACGGCGAGCCGTCCCACCGCGTCGTGCTCGGCCAGCGCCGCGTCGCCGAGCTCGGCCATGGGGCCGAGCACCGCCCACGTACGTCCCCCCTTCGCCCTGGCGGAGTCGCCCATCGCGGCAAGTGCGCGCAGGGCGGCCCGCATGGACTCGGGATTCGCGTTGTAGGCGTCGTTGACGATCGTCACGCCGTCCGCGCGCTCGGTGACCTCCATCCGCCACCGTGACAGCGTGCCCGCCGCGGAGAGCGCTGTGGCGATCTCTTCGACGGACATGCCCAGGACATGGGCGACGGCGGCCGCGGCGAGCGCGTTCGACACGTGGTGCTCACCGTACAGCCGCAAGGTCACATCGCTGCACCCGGTCGGGGTGTGGAGTGTGAAGGAGGGTTGTCCGGCGGGTGTCATCCGCACCTCGGTGGCCCGTACGTCGGCGTCCTCGGCCTCCCCGAACAGGACGGTACGGGCCTTGGTGCGGGCGGACATGGCCCGCACCAGCAGGTCGTCGGCGTTGAGGACGGCGACCCCGCCGTCGGCTTCGGCCGGCAGGGCCTCGACCAGCTCTCCCTTGGCCCGGGCGATGGCCTCGCGGCCGCCGAACTCGCCGATGTGGGCGGTCCCGACGTTCAGGACGAGGCCGATGCGCGGCGGGGTCAGGCTGGTCAGGTAGGCGATGTGGCCGATGCCGCGGGCGCCCATCTCCAGGACCAGGTGCCGGGTTTCGGCGGTGGCCTTCAGGGCCGTGAGCGGCAGGCCGATCTCGTTGTTGAGGGAGCCGGGCGTCCACACGGTGGGCGCGTGGTGCTGGAGCACCTGGGCGATGAGGTCCTTGGTGGACGTCTTGCCGGCCGAGCCGGTCAGCGCCACCACGTCGGTGCCGAGGCGTTCGACGACGGTGCGGGCGAGGACGCCGAGGGCCTTCTCCACGTCGGGGACCACGATCGCCGGTACGCCCACGGGGCGGGCGGCGAGGACGGCCGCGGCACCGGCCGCGACCGCGCGCTCGGCGTAGTCGTGGCCGTCCACGTGCTCGCCCTCGAAGGCGGCGAAGAGGCTCCCGGGCTCCACCTGGCGGGAGTCGATGACGACGGGGCCGCCGATCCGCACCGAGGGGTCCGGTATGTCGTGGGGCCGCCCGCCGGTGATGTCGGCGATCTCGGCGAGGGAAAGGTCGATCACTGGTTCACCTCGGCCTGTCGGGCGCTGCGCTGCTGGGTCTCGATGGCCGCGCGGAGCACGGCGCGGTCGTCGAAGGGGCGTACGACGCCCGCGGTGTCCTGGCCCTGCTCGTGGCCCTTGCCGGCGACCAGGACCGTGTCCCCGGCCCCGGCGCGCGCGACGGCGGCGGCGATGGCCGCGGCCCGGTCGGCGTCGACGAGGACGGTGGCGCGCTCGGCGGGCGGCACCGACACGGCGCCCTCGAACATCGCGGCGAGGATCGCGAGCGGGTCCTCGGAGCGCGGGTTGTCGGAGGTCAGGACGGCGACGTCGGCGTACCGGGCCGCCGCGGCGCCCATCGGGGCGCGCTTGGTGGTGTCGCGGTCGCCGCCGCAGCCGAGGACGATGTGCAGCTTGCCGGTGGTGACCTCGCGCAGGGCGCGCAGCACCGACTCGACGGCGTCCGTCTTGTGGGCGTAGTCGACGACGGCCAGGTACGGCTGTCCCGCGTCGACCCGCTCCAGGCGGCCCGGGACGCCGGGGACCGCGGCGACGCCGTCGGCGGCGGTCTGCGGGTCCAGCCCGGCGGCGGCGAGCGTGACGATCGCGGCGACGGTGTTCGCGACGTTGAACGGGCCGGCCAGCGGGGCGGTGGCCCGTACGCGCTGCCCTTCGGGCCCGACCAGGGTCAGGGTGGAGTCCATGGGGCCGCTGACCACGTCCTCGGCGCGCCAGTCGGCGGCCGGGTCGCCGGCGGCGGAGAAGGTCACGACCGGGATCGGCGCCTCCTTCGCGAGGCGGCGGCCGTACTCGTCGTCGACGTTGACCACGCCGAGGCGGGCGCGGCGCTCGGTGAAGAGCTGCGCCTTGGCCTGGAAGTAGTCCTCCATGTCGGAGTGGAACTCCATGTGTTCCGGGCTCAGGTTGTTGAAGACGGCGACGTCGAAGACGCATCCGTCGACCCGGCCCAGCACCAGGGCGTGGCTGGAGACCTCCATGGCCACGGCCTCGACGCCGCGTTCGCGCATGACGGCGAACAGGGCCTGGAGGTCGGTGGCCTCGGGGGTGGTGCGCTCGGACTTGATGCGCTCGTCGCCGATGCGCATCTCGACGGTGCCGACCAGTCCGGTCGTGCGTCCGGCGGCGCGCAGTCCGCCCTCGACGAGGTAGGCGGTGGTGGTCTTGCCCGAGGTGCCGGTGATGCCGAGCTGGAGCAGGCCCTCACCGGGGCGGCCGTAGATCTCGGCGGCGAGCTCGCCCATCCGGCCGCGCGGGTCGGCGACGGTGAGCACCGGCAGGCCGGTCGCGGCGGCGCGGTCGGCGCCCGCCGGATCGGTCAGCACGGCGGCCGCGCCGAGGGCGGCGGCCTGCGTGGCGAAGTCCGCGCCGTGGAGCCGGGCGCCGGGCAGGGCGGCGTACAGATCGCCGGGGCGCACGGCACGGGAGTCGTGCGTGATGCCGGTGATCGGTGTGGCGCCTGAATCGGGCAGACCCAGCAGGGTGGCCAGCTCGCCCAGAGGGGTCGGGCGGGCGGACACGGGCCGGGGCGCTCCCGGCGGCGCTGCCGGGGCGTCTTTCTGGGCGGTTCTGGGCTGATCAGCGTGAGGCACGGCGGTGAGCGTACCGGGCGCGGCGGGCCGCTCGCGAAGCGAGGGGCCGCCCTGGGCGCCGTCGGCCGATTGGTTCCCGGGTTTCGGGGTGATGGTTGTCACTGATGGTGCCTCACGCGTTTCTGGCCGGGCGGCCGGTTCACCGCCCGGACTGCGGGCCGGTCTACGGGCTGGGCTGCGGGCCGGTCTGGGTGTTGTTCGGGCCGGCGGGCGGCGGGCCGCCGTCGAAGGTCACCGGGAGTCCCGCGGGTGCGGTTCCGGTGGGTGCGACCTGGAGGGTCTTGAGCGCGAACTCCATCACCGTCTTGTAGATCGGGCCGCAGATCTGGCCGCCGAAGTAACTGCCCTTGGTGGGGTTCTGGATGGCGCAGTAGACGGTGATCCGCGGGTTGTCGGCCGGGGCGAAGCCGGCGAAGGAGGCGGTGTAGCCCTTGTAGCGGCCGGTGGCCGGATCCACCCGGTTGGAGGTGCCGGTCTTCCCGCCGACCCGGTAGCCGGGGATGCGGGCCTTGGTGCCGGTGCCCTCCTGGTCGTCGACCACGGATTCGAGCATCTCCGCGAGGGCCTTGGCGGTCCCCTGGCTGACCACGCGCGTCTGTTCGGGTGCCTGGGCCGGGGTGAACCGGCCGTCGGGGCCCTTGGTTCCGCGCACCAGGGTCGGGGTGATCCGGACCCCGCCGTTGGCGATGGTGGAGTAGACGGAGGCCGCCTGCATGGCGTTGAGCGACAGGCCCTGGCCGAAGGGGATCGTGTACTGCTGCGAGGTGGACCAGGCCTCCGGCCTGGCGAGGATGCCGCGGGACTCGCCGGGGTAGTTGAGGCCGGTGGGGCGTCCGATGCCGAACTTGTCCAGGTAGGAGTAGAGGACCCTGTTGGCCTCGGGCTGGGTGGCGCCGAGCTGGCCGGTGGCCAGGATGGTGCCGATGTTCGAGGACTTGGCGAGGACCCCGTTGAGGGTCAGATACCAGGTCGGGTGGTCGACGTCGTCCTTGAAGAGCCGGTCGCCGCGGTGCAGCCGGTTGGGGACCTCGACGTGGGTGTCGGGGGTGGCCTTCTTCTCCTCCAGGACGGCGGCCATCGAGATCACCTTGGCGGTCGATCCCGGTTCGTACACGTCCAGGAGGGCGGCGTTGCCCATGGCGGTGGAACGGGCCCGGGTCAGGTCGTTGGGGTCGAAGCCGGGGGCGTTGGCCATGGCCAGGACCTCGCCGGTGCGGGTGTCCTGGACGACGACGTAGCCGCGGTCGGCGCCGGACTTCTCGACCTGCTCGGCGATCGCGGACTGCGCGGCCCACTGGATGTCGCGGTCGATGGTCAGCTCGATGTCGTCGCCGGGTACGGCGGGCTTCTCGCTGGATCCCGCGGTGGGGACGCGGCGGCCGCCGGACTGGGCGTACGTGAGCCGGCCGTCCTTGCCGGACAGCTTCTTGTCGAGGGAGGACTCCAGGCCGCCGCCGCCCTTGCCCTCGGCGTTGACGTAACCCAGTATCCCGGCGGCGAGGTCGCCGTTCGGGTACACCCGCTTGCTGCTGACCTCGTTGAAGACGCCCGCGATGACGTTGGCGCCGGGGCCGTTGCCGCGCTTGTCGGCGGCGGCCTTGTCGGCGAAGAGCTTCTTGAGGTCCTTGATCTGGTTCCAGACCTGCGGGGTCTGGCGGCGGGCCAGGATCACGTAGCGGGTGTTCTTGGTCTTCAGGCGTGCGGTGAGCTCCTTGGCGTCCTTGCCGAGGATCGGCGCGAGGAGCGCGGCGGCCTGCTCGGGGGCGTCGGGGGCCTTGCTCTCCTGCGGGGTGAACATCTTGGGGTCGGCGGTGATGTCGTACGCGTCGACGCTGGTGGCCAGGGCCACGCCCTTGCGGTCGGTGATCTCCCCGCGCTCCGCGGCCAGGGTGTAGCTGGCGAAGCGGTTCTCGGTGGCCTTGGCGGAGTACGCGGAGGCGTCGACGGCCTGCACCTGGAGGAGCCGGACGACGAAGGCCAGCATGACCAGGGTCAGCCCGACGCCGACCAGGCGCAGCCGGGGCTTCGGGCTGCCGAGGCGGATGGTGTGCGGGGTGCGCTGCGCGGCGGGGCGGCGGGTCGCGGGGCGGGAGGCCGGGCGGGCCGTGTCCCGCGCCCGCTCACCGGGCCGCGGCCGCGGCGGCCCGGTCACCCGGCGGCGCGGAGGCTCCTTGGCGCTCACCGGAGCCCCCTCCGTCCCCCGGACACCCCGGCCCCCGAGGCAGCCGCACCGCGCGACGGGACGCGGGGGCGGAGTGCGGTGCCGTGGGGTGCGGTGCCGTGGGGCACGGTGCCGTGGGGCACGGTGCCGTGGGGCACGGTGCCGTGGGGTGCGGTGC